>CAXGVD010000364.1:0-3582 GCA_964012695.1 uncultured Opitutia bacterium | reverse complement strand
CCGCTCACCCCGCTGAAGCTGTTGCAGACGATGCCCTCCCTCTCGACGAGTCCCGCCTCAAGGAGCGGGGCCAGGGGCGTCAGGATACTGGTGGGGTAACACCCAGGCGAGGCAACGAGCGGGCTTGCGTCCCAAGAGAGTTTGTGAAGCTCAGGGAGGCCGTACGCCGCTTTTTTCAGCAGATCAGGAGCGGGGTGCGGAGCGCCGTAGAACTCTTCGTAGCGGGCTGGGTCGGCGAGGCGGAAGTCCGCTGAGAGATCGATGACCCGTCGGCCCGCCTTCACCAACGGCGCCGCGTATTCGGCGGCGGTCCCGTGGGGGAGGGCGAGGAAGAAGATGTCCAAGTCCTTGCGCCCCGCCAAGTCCGCGGGGTCTGGGGCCGTAAAGGTCAACCCTGGCAACTTCCCACTCAGTTTGGGCAGTGTCTGTTCCACGAGCGTTCCCGCCAGACTGCGGGAAGTGACGGCGGCTAGCTTCACTTGCGGGTGCCCCGCCAAAAGGCCCACCAACTCCCGGCCCGAATAGCCGGACGCTCCCACTATGCATGCGTTCATTGGAAAAAGATGTTAAAACTAAGACTGACGATAATTTCGTTGCAAAAGAAAAAACAAAAACCCCCCGGACGGGGAATCCGGAGGGTTGAAAAGTGGTTTCTCGACTCGGCGCTTAGCGCTTGGAGAATTGGAAACGTTTCCGGGCTCCGGGCTGACCCGTTTTCTTACGTTCCTTCTTGCGAGGATCTCGTCGCAGATGCCCGCCCTTCTTCAAGGAGACGCGAAGTTCGCCGTCCAGTTTCTCAAGTGCCCGGGACACGCCCAGTCGCACGGCTCCGGCCTGTCCCGACACGCCGCCACCAGAAACTTTGGCGACCACGTCTACCTTGCCCACCAAGTCCACTTCCGCCAAGGGAGAGAGGACTTCTCGGCGGTGTTGCTCGGTCGAGCAGTATTCGTTCACTTCGCGTCCGTTGATGGTGAAGGATCCGTTGCCCGCCGTTAGGCGAACGCGGGCGGAACTGGTTTTGCGCCGCCCTGTGGCAACGTATTCTTGTTCGGCGGTTTTCGCGCTCATGATTAGGAAAAGTAGGAGGTTCGTGGCGTCAGATCGCCATGGGTTCGGGTTGCTGGGCCTCGTGCGGATGCTCGGGGCCGGCATACACGCGGAGCTTGGTAAGCATGGCATTGGCCAGTTTGTTCTTAGGCATCATGCCTTTCACGGCGTTGGTGATGAGGAACTCGGGGCGCTTTTCCCGGAAGTCGGCCACGCTGCGGTACTTTTCCCCGCCCATGTAGCCGCTGTAGAACATGTACTGCTTCTGTTCTTCCTTATTTCCAGTCAGTTTGACCTTTTCGGCGTTCACTACTACCACGAAGTCACCCGTGTCAACGTGCGGCGTATATACGGGCTTGTCTCGTCCGCGCAGGGCGTCGGCGATTTTCACGGCGAGGCGGCCGAGTACCTGCTCGGACGCGTCCACGACGCGCCACTTGTGCTCTACTTCGTCGGCTTTGGCCAATGTAGTTTTCATGGGTCGAATTTTAGGGAAAAGCGGATAATCATAGACTTCGACGGCTTGCCGTCAACGCCGTTTTGCAGGCTTCGGGGCGGGAAAGAAGGGCGGACGCGGGCTAGTAGTTGCCCGTGCCTAAATCCTTGATGGTCTGGTCGTAGAACTTGGGTCCGTAGCCTATGACGTGGTCCGTGTTGCCGAAGACCACCGGAGTGTAACGCTCTTGAACGTGCCGGTCGTTCAAGGTGCCGAATTCGCCGCCGTCCTTCGTTTGGTAAAACCATACGCTGCCCCAATCGTAGCCTTCGATGAAGCCTGCAACGCCAGCCAGTTTGAAGACCTCCTGCTTGTGCATGCCGACGGCGAGGCCCATCAGTTCCTTGCTGTTTTCCTGGGCCACGCTGTTGCCGCCGAAGGGGCTTCCGTCGCCGCCGAAAAAGCTGTTGCCACCTCCACCGCCGCACCCGACGAACAAGAGGGAACCGATGACGACCAAAAGACCGACGTTTTTGGAACCTTGCACTTTCATGTGGCCAAAATTAAGGAGCGTTTTCTCTGTCTGCGCAATACCTTTTTGGTGAAACGAGCGAACCGGCTTTTATTCGACTCGGACCTATGAGCCGAGAAGCCCTGACGCCTTCTCTCTTGCAGTGGGGTCGTGGATGGTGTTGGAGAAGATTCATCCTGAATCCGAAGAGTTTGTTGACCACGCCATGAGCGACACCGTGCCGATAGTGAACTTGTCGAGCGGAGACGAAGAGGAAATCGTGTCCGGTTTGGGCGAGGGCTTGGCCCGTTTCGGCTTCGTGAACCTCGTCGGTCATGGAGTGGAAGCGAAATTAATTGACCGGGCTTACGCATGTGCGCGGGACTTTTTTGCTTTATCCAAGGAGGTTAAGGAACGTTTGCAGGACATCCCAAGCGGGCGTCAACGCGGTTACACGCCTTTCGGTGTGGAGAGGGCTAAGGACCGGATGGTCGGGGACAGCAAGGAATTCTGGCATGTCGGCCGGGAACTGCCCGAGGAACATTCGTACCGGAGGGAGGGCTTCATGAGGCCAAACCTCTGGCCCGAGGAGGTTCCCGGCTTCCGCGAGACCACGCTCGCGCTTTTCGCAACCATGGACGCTTTGGCCGCAAGCGTCCTTCGCCGAGTGGGTGCCTTTCTCGGAAGCGAGCCGGACTGGTTGCCCGAAATCGCTCGCGACGGAAATTCCATCCTGCGCCTCATTCATTACCCGGATGCGGGCGAAGGCTCCGCCCAAGCCGGAAGCGAGCGAGCCGCCCCTCACGAGGATGTGAATTTGCTCACCCTTCTGCCCGCCGCCACCGCTCCGGGGCTCCAGTTGCTCACCCGAGAGGGCGAGTGGCTGGAGGTGAATCCTCCCGAGGGCGGCATCGTCTGCGACGTCGGTGACATGATGACCCTGCTCACCGAAGGTCGCCTCTCCGCCACCACCCACCGCGTGGTGAATCCGTCCGAGGATCCCGGGGGCTCCGGAGACGGTGGACGTCTCTCCATGCCCTTCTTCCTTCACCCTCGTCCCGACGCCGTCCTGAGCCCCCCAGGCTCCGACGAGCCCGGCTTGACCGCCCACGAGTTCCTCCACGCCCGCCTCTCCGCCAACAAGGTGAAGTGAGGCGAGCGAAGGCCGTGCAGCTGGGGCCCCGTTCAGAACTTTACTGTTCTGGGCGCCGAGTCCTTCGAGGCGGGTTTGAGGTTTTTCAGGACCCTGGAGAGGTTTTGGTCGGGGTCTCCGACGGTGAGGTCGTAGGTGGCGCCGGCGTCGAAGACGGGCGGACGAAAGCCCGAGCCTGTTAGCCGGAGGGCGTAGATGAGTTTCTTTTCGCCCGCCTTTCGGAGGTGAATCACGGGGCGCTCGATGCCCTTTACCCGAATTTCGGGCAGGTGAGCGACGGGGGCGCGTCCGTAATTTTGACGGTAGTCGATGGTTTTGGGCCAGCCGGGGAACTGATCGCCGGGCTTGGGTTCGGCGGCGTCGATCAGGAGCCGGTGGCACTCCATGGTGATGGCTCCCGTCCTCTTGTTCAGGCGAACAAGACCAAAGCCG
>CAXGVD010000363.1:0-3589 GCA_964012695.1 uncultured Opitutia bacterium | reverse complement strand
GCCACTGACGAAATTGGCGGCGTAGCCGTTGAGAACCGCATCCACATGCGTGATCTCCACGCCACCATCCTTCACGCCCTCGGCCTCGACCACGAACAGCTCACCTACCGCTACGCAGGTCGAGACTTCCGTCTTACTGATGTGGAAGGCCGAGTCGTCCACGACCTCTTCGCCTAAGCCTTCGAAGCTACATCATCAAGGGGCTTCGACAAGAAACCTTGGAATAGCTAGTCCTTCTTTTTGGTCGGTGTCCCGCTCTTCCTGAGTCCGGGCAGTTGGGAGAGCATCATGCCGGCGAACATGAGTAGGCAGCCCCAGGATTCGCGAGAGTTGAGAAGGTCGTTTGACCAAAGCCAACCGGCGAGGACCGCGAAGACGGCCTCGAGGCTTAGGAGGATGGCTGCCCTGCTGGGGTCGACATGCTTCTGGGCAACGATCTGCAGGGTGTAGGCCACCCCGACGGAGACGAGCCCGGCGAAGAGGATGGCACCCGAGGCGTCGAGTGTGGACTGGAGGGAGAGCTTGTCCGGCCCGATTGCCATCAAGTGGTACTGCAAGAGGTAGAGGACGAGGTTGAGCCCGCCGCAGATCAAATATTGCACGATGGCCAGCTTCAAAGGGTCGAGCTTGTATTTCGCGGCGTAGCCGACTACTTGAACGTGAACCGCCCAAAAAAAGGCTCCGATCAGAACTAGACAGTCCCCTTGACCGATGACTAGGCCCTCCTTGATGCTGAGCAGGTAGAGCCCATAGGTGGCGAGGAGGACGCCCGCAACGGTGAACTTGTCGATCTTTTGGCGGAGGAAGAATCCGAGTAGGGGGACGATCACCAGGTAGAGTCCGGTGATGAAGCCGGCCTTGCCTGCGGTGGCCTCGTTCTCGTCGTCCCCGAGGTAATCGATGCCAAGTTGTTGTAAGGTAGCTCCACCGAGGAGGGCGAGGCCGGCCAGTCCGCCGATGATCCAGAAGGCTTTGCCCGCTTTGGCTTGTTCGGTACTTTTCCTGCCGAGAAAGTAAACGAGGGGGAAGAGGGAGATGGCCCCGAGGAGGAAGCGGAGGAAGTTGAAGGAGTAGGGGTCCAAGTACTTCATCGCCTCGTCCT
This sequence comes from uncultured Opitutia bacterium, assembly GCA_964012695.1. Lineage (GTDB taxonomy): Bacteria > Verrucomicrobiota > Verrucomicrobiia > Opitutales > Seribacteraceae > CAXGVD01. The sequence continues at coordinate 2,487 of CAXGVD010000363.1, read as the reverse complement.
GAGCCACGAAGCCGAACCCCCAAATGACGGAGGTTAGCAGAAGGAGGAAGCCAGCCTGGAGTTTCACCGAACGGGAAAGGTCAAGGTCGGCGCGAGCTCGGGGGAAACGGAGGTCAGGGCTTTTGCCAGGGGATTTTCCCGGCCTTCTGAATGTGGTCCATGAGCACGCGGGAAAGCTCGTGGGCGATTCTGGAGTTGGCGGGCTTGGGGTTAGCTTCCTTCGGGTCCTCTGTGAGGTTAACAAGTTGCATTGGTTCGAAGGCGGTGTTCTGGAGGAGTTTCCACGGGCCCCGTCGGATGGCGTAGTAGGCCCGGCCCTGGTAGCGGCGGTTGCCTTCCCGGCGGACGAAGATGAGGGTGCGGCCGGGGTCACCCGCGGCCCCCTTTAGCATGATCGGGGCGAGACTTTGGCCGTCGATCTCGTGCTCTACCTTTACGCCGGCGATTTCGCAAAAGGTGGGGAGAAGGTCCATGGTGATGCCGGGGGCGTTGGTCCGACCCTGCTTGATGGTTCCGGGCCAAACGGCGCAGGTCGGCACGCGGATGCCGCCTTCCCAGTGTTCCTGTTTGCCGCCGCGCAGTTCGCCGTTGAGGGCCCCGTGCGGGATGGAGCCGCCGTTGTCGGAGGAGAAGACGATGAGGGTGTCCTCGGCGATGCCCAACTCCTTAATGGCGTCTAGGAACTTGCCGATTTCGTGGTCCATATGTTCGACGAAGGCGACATTGGTGGCCCGCTTCTTGTCGAGTTGAGGTTCGCGCGTTCGGACTTTCTCCAGCCAATCCTTGGGAGGCTGGATGGGAAAGTGGGGGGCGTTGTAGGCGAGGTAGAGAAAGAAGGGTTTTGATTTGTCGGCGGCCCGCTCCTTGACGTAGTCGATGGCCCAGCGGGTGAAGACCTCGGTGGCGTGTCCCTTGGCCTTCACCGCCTGGTTGTTGCGGCGCATCCAGTTGACGCCGCCTCGGAGGTGGGTCCAGTAGTCGTCCATCATGTCGGCGAGGAAGCCGTGGAAGAAGTCGAAGCCGCGGTCATTGGGGACATTGGGGGACTCGAAGCCGAGGTGCCACTTGCCGACCATGCCGGTGTGGTAGCCTGCCTTGCGCATCAGTTCGGGCATGGTGGGCCCTGTCGGATTGAAGTATCCCCAGCTGTCCTTGTCCCACTGGCGGATGACGCCGGGAGCGCCCACGAGGTCTGGGTAGCGGCCCGTCAGCAGAGAGGCCCGGGTGGGGGTGCAAACGGTGCAGTTGGAGTAGAATTGGTCGAAGCGGAGGCCCGCTTGCATGAGGCCGTCGATGGCGGGGGTGCGGATATCGGTCCCGCCGAAGGAGGAGAGGTCGGAGTACCCGAGGTCGTCCACGAGGATGCAGACCACATTCGGCTTTGGGGCGGCCCAGGCCGAAACGGTGAAAGCGAAAACGGTGGAGAGGATAAGCAGGAGGTTGCGTGTCATTGGTGCGGAGGAAAGCGGTAAGACCCGCGCAGGCAAGCCGGAAGGGACGAACGTCGGACGGAACGAAGGCGGTGGGGCTTGTCCCCAGGGCTTGGAGGGAAACCCTTCCAGTCGTAGGCGCGAAGGTTTGACTTTGATCGGAAAAATGATTTGCTAATTCGTTTTCCCTGAATTCTGGCCCATGAAACCGACCTACAACCCGTCCAAGATTCGTCGAGCCCGCAAGTTTGGGTTCCGCAAGCGCAACAGCACAAGCGCAGGCAGGAAAGTATTGAAGAATCGTCGCCAAAAAGGGCGGAAGCGCTTGACCGCTTCCGTGGCGCGTCGTTTCCGCTGAACGCCGAGCTTTTTTAACGGGCACGCCAAGCCTGCGGGCATGAGCGACTCGCGTTACAGATCCACCCATCGCCTGCGTAAGCGCACGGAGTTCGAGCAGGTTAAGCGTCGGGGTCGTCGCGTGCCCGCTGGGTGCTTTTTCGCTCAAGGCTACGTCAACGCGAAGACCCTAACGAGAGACCCCCGACTTGGAGTCATCGTCACCAAGCGTTTGGGAAACGCGGTGAAGCGCAACCGGGCCAAGCGGGTGTTCCGTGAATTGTTCCGCCTTCACCGAGACGCCTTGCCCGAGCGTTGCGACTTGGTGGTCATCCCCCGGCTTTCCTTTTTCAAACAATCTCCGGCGGTCTTGGAGAGACTATTTCTGCAGACCTGTAGCCGCCTCAAGGAAAACAAGAAATGAAGAACTACCTCATAGGCATCGGCCTCCTCCTGCTGGCCTTCTACCTGATGTTTCAACAAACGGCGGAGCAGCAGCAAGGCGAACGCGGACGCGAAACACCCCAACCGGAAGGCAACGTCACGGTGACAACCACCAGCGTTTCAGGCTCCGACGGCAATGCAACTCTGGCCATCCGTCCGGTGCCGGGCAACGCCACCACCGTTTCCGGCGCCGTTGTGCCGAGCGACGCCAACGCCTCCGCTCCGCTCGTCGCCGCCCGGACTGAAACCCTTACTCAACCTCTCTTGGCCAACGACT
>CAXGVD010000362.1:0-3597 GCA_964012695.1 uncultured Opitutia bacterium | reverse complement strand
AAGACCGAGAAGGTGGAGCATGGTTGCATGGAGGTCGTGAAAGTGCATTTTATTCCTTACGGCAGCGATGCCATGCTCGTCGGTTTCGCCGTAACGGAGGCCGCCTTGAACCCCGCCCCCAGCCATCCAGAAGGAGAAACCAGTGGAGTTATGGTCTCGCCCGTCGGCCTTCCTTGCGTGCGGGGTTCGTCCGAATTCGCCTCCCCAGACGACGAGAGTGTCTTCGAGAAGGCCACGTTGGTCGAGGTCGGTGAGAAGGGCGGCGAGAGGTTGGTCGGTAGCGCCGCAGTTGGCGGTGAGGCGGGAGCGGAGACCGCCGTGCTGGTCCCAGTTGGCGTGGGTGAGTTCGATGTAGCGGACGCCCGCTTCGGCGAGACGCCGGGCGAGAAGGCATTGGCGACCGAAGTCGTCGGTACGTCCTTGGCCGATGCCGTAGAGATCGCGGAGATGCTGGGGTTCGTCGGAAAGGTCGAGCAGTTCGGGCACGGCGGACTGCATGCGGTAGGCAAGTTCGTAGGATTTGATTACCCCTTCGAGTCGGACGTCGCGGGTGCGTTGTCGCTTGAGGCCTTGGTTCATCGACTGGATAAGGTCGATTTGCTTGCGCTGAAGCTGGAGGGAGAGGCTTTTGTTGGAGAGGTTGCCTATGGAAGCTTGGTCGATGGCGGTGTTAAGGTTGCCGACGGCGGTACCTTGGTAAACGGCGGGCATAAAGGCACTGCCGTAGTTCTGCGCACCGCCAACGCGGGTGGGGGGCTTGATGGTTACGAAGCCGGGAACGTCTTGGTTTTCCGTGCCGAGTCCGTACCCCACCCAGGCTCCCATGCTGGGGCGCACGAACTGGAAGCTGCCCGTATGCAGCTGAACGAAGCACTGGGGATGGACGGGGACGTCGGCGTGCATGCCGTTGATGAGACAGAGGCGGTCGGCATGCCTGGAGAGGTGCGGGTAAAGCTCGGAAATGGGCAGGCCGCTCTTACCGCGGGGTTTGAAGGCGAATGGGCTCCGCAGGATGGTGCGGTTCTTGAAGGCGTCCAGGCTTTTCCCGTGGTCACGGTCAAGAGCGGGCTTGTGGTCGAAGGTATCGACATGGGAGGGACCGCCCCTCATGCAGGCGAAGATAACCCGCTTGGCCTTGGCGGGAAAATGGGGACCACGGGGCGTAGTGGGGTTGGCGGCGAGGGACTGCTCGGTGGCGAGAGCGGAAAAGGCGAGATAACCAAACCCAGCGGAAACGGTCTTGAGTGCTTCACGGCGGGTGACGGTTTGCGTACCAGATGGGTTCATGGCTTATATCTCCTTCGTTTGTCTTTCTTCGCAAAGTGGGTTGTGGTCTTTCATTCGGCAGAGACCCCCTTTACGCAGACGATGCGTTCGTAGAGGCGGAGGTAGAGGTCGCCGTTGGCGAGGGCAGGGGTGGAGCGACAGACTTCCTTCAAATCGTTCACGGCGAACTGGCGGAATTCGTCGGCATCGGCCAAGGCCACGATTTGCCCGTGGGAAGAGGTGCAGAAGAGAACATCGCCCGCCAGCACGGGTGAGCCGTAAAAGGTGTCCCGAACATTTTCGACCCGAGCCTTCCAAACCTGTTCACCGGTATCCGGGCGCAGACAGGTGACGACACCGTTGTCCGCCCAAGTGTAGAGCCGGTTACCCGCGAGGAGCGGAGTGGGGATGTGAGGGACCGTACTCTCTGTGCGCCAGACCTCCTCGGGCTTACCCGACTTGCTTGCGGAGGCAGGGCGTATGGCGACGAGATGCTTGTCCAGGGTAGTGAAACCGCAAGTAGCGTACACGAGCTTGCCGTTGGTGAAGGGGGAAGCTATTGCCCGCTCGGCATGCGGACGGCCGAAGACGGACAACTCCCACAATTGTTTGCCCCCAGGGGTCACGGAGGTGACACCCAACCACCAGTTGCTGAAGATGAGTTCCTCGGAACCGTCGGGAGCGGTAAAAACGCAGGGGGTGGAGTAGGTGAGGCGTTTGCTGGCGCGGGGGAGCTTCCAGCGAATTTTACCCGTCTTGGCCTCGACGGCGACGAGGAAGCCTCCCCCCTTCTCCATGTCGTTGGGAAGGACGACGAGGTCCCCGTGAACGATTGGTGACACGCCGAAACCATGACCACCGGCAACGCCACCGAGATCCGTTTCCCAGAGAGGCTCGCCCTCATGGGAAAGGGCTGCGAATTGGAGGGAACTCTTGTGCCCCCAGGCGAAGTATACGCCGTTGGCGTCCACAGCGGGGGTACTGGAGGCGTAGCTGTTGAACTTGTGGGTCTTGTGGGTAGCGGAAGGGAATGCCCGGACCCAGAGTATTTCGCCTGTACCGGCGTCGAGGGCGACCACAAGGCGCTCCTTGCCTTTGTCGCGAGCGGCGTTGAGAAAAACCTTGTTCTTCCAGACCACGGGCGAACCATGACCCGAACCGGGGAGTTTGGTTTGCCAACGGAAGGAGGCGTCCGTCCATTCGGAGGGAATGGCGGAAGGAGCGAACCCGGAACCGTTGTGGCCGCGAAAACGGGGCCAGACGTCGTCGGCGTCCTTGCCAGCGAAGGCGGTTGCCGCCGCCGAGCTTGCGGCGAGGGCAAGGAGAGTGCTTTGGAAGAAACTAATCACGATCAATGCAGGTATCGGAACTCGGCCCCAGCGAAGATTGCGTGGCAGATGTGGGCGAGGGCTTCGGTCTCGGCGTCGGCGCCTTTGCCGGCGAGGGCGGCTTGCCGGAACTCTAGGGCCTCGGCCAGTTCCCATTCGTTAGGCGGCCGGGAAAGGGCTCGTAGGTAGGCTTGGTTGACGAGTGACTCGGGAGCACTTACGGGGTCTTGGGCCATGAGATGCTCGGCCATGGCCCGGGATTGCTTAATCACGAAGGGGGAGTTTAGCAGGAAGAGAGCTTGGGTAGGAACTGTGGTTTCCTGCCTGCGGCCGACTATCATGCTGGGCTCGGCGAAGTCGAAGAGCCGAAGGAACTCGGGAAGTCCGTTGCGGACGATAGGAAGATAGATGCTGCGGCGGTGAACGAACCCGGGGGCGTTCTGCGGCACGGTAACGTCACGTCCGATGTTGCCGTCTTTACGGACGGCGGAACCTCTTGCCGGGGTAAGGTCAAGGGAACCGGAGACGAGGAGCATGGCGTCGCGCATGGCTTCGGCCTCGAGTCGACGAGCGTTAGCTCGGTGTAGGAGACGATTTTCCGGGTCCTTGAGGTGAGCGCTTTTGCTTTCCTCGCCCGAGAGGCGGTAGGCTCGGCTGAGGACGATTTGGCGTATGCTATTCTTGACCGACCAACCGTTATCGATGAAGCGGAGAGCGAGGTGGTCGAGCAATTCGAGGTGTGAGGGAGCCTCGCCGGATGCTCCGAAGTTGTCGACTGTTCGGACAATCCCTTGACCGAAGAGGTGACTCCAAATGCGGTTGACCATGACCCGAGCGGCGAGCGGGTTTTCTTCGTGCACGAGCCATTCGGCGAACTGAAGGCGTCCGCTTTGGTCAGCAGCGGGACGCGGAGCGGCGGGAACGGGTAGGGCGGTAAGGTAGCCACGGGGAATGGCTGGACCGCGCGAGGCCACGTCGCCGCGCAGACGGACTTGGCAGTCGG
>CAXGVD010000361.1:0-3613 GCA_964012695.1 uncultured Opitutia bacterium | reverse complement strand
CTCCCTGGGCTTCCGCCTCAGTCTTCGCCCGGCCAGCAAGTAGCGGAGTGAGGACTCCGGGAGCCGCCGGGCAGAGGCGGAGCCTGCCCGGGGCTCACTATGAGAGTTCGTCCGTTCTAACCTGCGACTAGCGACACCAACGCCAGTGGACTTGGCGCAATCACCAGTGACCAAGACTTCACCCTTGGTTTCCATGTCAGTTTAAAGCAAGCAGCTGTGCAGATTGAGAACGCAAGAAGACAAGAAAATAGTCTCCGATACTAGCGTAGCAGTAAAGGAAACCCTGCAAAACTCGATTTTCCCTAAAGCATAGGCTTGAAGGAAATTGGAATGACCGTTAGGCAACGGACCATGGCGCAAAAAATTCGAATGGGTTTCATCGGCATTGGAGCAATGGGCTTCAGCCACTTGGAGCTATTCCACAAGGATTGCGGCAAGAAGGCCGAGGCGGTTGCCTTTTGCGCCCGCAACAAGGAACGCATTGCGGCGGCCCGAGAAGTCGCGCCGGACATGGAGCTGTTTAAGAAGGAGGTCGACTTGATCCGGAGTGACCTGGACGCCGTGGTGGTGTCTTCACCCAACTTCACGCACGTTCCCCTTGCCCTGGAAACACTCAAGGCGGGCAAGCATCTCTTTTTGGAAAAGCCGGTTGGTATAACGACAGCAGAGTGCAGGTCGTTGTTGCGGGCGTCCGAAAAAAGCAACCGCATCCTGATGATCGGGCACGAACTGCGCTATTCGCCTTATTTCAGGAAAATCAAGGAGTTGGTCGCGGATGGCGCCGTGGGCAAGCCAAGGATGACCTGGTGCAAGGAGTTTCGCGGGCCCTTCATGCCGAAGTCGCGCAACTGGATCGAGGACCGACGCAGGAGCGGTGGCTGCCTGGTGGACAAGAACTGCCACCACTTCGACTTGATGAACTGGTGGATGGATTCCCGCCCCAAGCACGTGAGCGGATTCGGAAGCAATGCCGTGAACAGGGTAATCAAGGGGCCCAACCAAGTCCACGACCATGCCACCGCGAGCTGGGAATACGCCAATGGAGCCAAGGGCACGCTGCAGTTGAGCATGTTCGCCCACGAGTTCCCCAAGGAGGAACTCGAGATGGGCGTGGTGGGCGACCAAGGCGTCCTGCAAACGAAACTCGACAGCCTGGAACTTTTACTTTGGCAACACGGCAAGAGGAAAGGAGAGCCGCGAGTGATCAAGACCAAGGCCAAGCAAGGAATTGGCTGGGGTGGTCACTTGGGGTTCGCCGAGATGCACCCTGCCTTCCTGGAAGCCATTGAGAAGAAGCAACAACCCATCACATCCGTGAGCAACACCATGGACGGCACGCTGCTCGCAATTGCGGCCGAACAATCCATCCGAGAAAGAAAGGTAATCACCATCCGATGAATCATCCCATAACACAGCAACTTTTGGAAGGCGCCATCGTCCGAGAACCCATCGGCGAAGGAAAAGGCTACTGGGTTGGGGCCCCCGGCTGGCGTTGGGACGAGACCGACCAGGCCGCCTACCTCACCTACCGCATCCGCCGCCCCCATGGCGTGGAGCCTGACCGCGGTGGTGAGTCGCGCATCGCCAAAACCACGGACTTCGTGAATTTCGAGGACGTGTGGTCGGTGCAGAAGAACCAGTATAATTCCTCCTCCATCGAGAAGAGCAACCTGATGCGCGGAGGCGACGGGGTGTGGCGATACTTTAGTAGCCACGTGGCGCCCGAGGACGACCGCTGGTGCGCCATCATCAACCACGCCGCTACCCCGGGGGATCTCGACGTCGCGAATACTGAACGACTCTTCACCGCCACGGACTTAGGCCTCGAAGGCGTGAAGGATCCCGTGCTTTTCGAGGAGGACGGCACTTATTACCTTTTCTTGAGCGTGGCCATGAGCACCGCAGCCACCAACGATGAATCCCACGCAAGCCAGGACATCTTCAACACCGGGCAATGCGTCAGCGCCACCGCCCTCGCCACCTCCGGCGACCTGGACAACTGGGACTGGCAAGGCGTAGTCCTGCAACCCGAGGGAGATGGCTGGGATAAGTACTGCCGGCGCATCAACAGCGTGTTGTCCCTGAATGACAAATACTACGCCTTCTATGATGGAAGCTCGGGGCACCACGAAAACTATGAGGAACGCACGGGGTTGGCCGTTTCCAGCGACTTGCGTTCCTGGGAGCCCCTTACTCCTGAAGGCCCATGCATCGTCAGCCCGTATGCGACGGGATCCCTTCGCTACGTCGATGCCCAGAAGGTGGGAGACGAAATCATTTCGATCCATGAACTGACTCGTCCCTGCGGCGCCCACGAGATGCGGTTGACCCGCTTCCCCGCGGACGGGTTCAGCTTGGCCTGATCAGTCGGGCAGGTCTTTGCCCTTGGTCTCGGGCAAAAAGGCAACCACCACCAGACCCAGCAGGAAGGTACTCCCGAGAAGGGTAAGCGCCTGCTTGGAATCGATGCCCTCGATGGCTTTCACCATTCCCGAAATCAACAGCATCGGAGCCGCCATGATGCGACCGACGTTGAAACAAAAGCTAGTGCCCGTGGCACGCAAATGATTGGGGAAAAGCTCAGGGAAGTAGACGGCATAACCGGCGTGCATGCAAAGCGTGAAGAAACCGAAAACGGGCAGGATGAACAGAAGTTGGTCATAGGTTTGCGGCCCGTAGCAGGTAATGGGAACAATTATAAATGCCCCGACATGACCAAGAATGAATGCCTTGCGCCGCCCCAAACGTGCGCATAGGGGGCCAAAAGCAAGCAAGCCGATGCCGGCACCCGTGGTTTGTACGATCCCATAGGCGAACTTGGCTTGTTGCGATGCATCCTCGGAGCTGACGCCCTCGGCTTGGAGCATATCCTTGGCCAAGCCCTGAGTAGCAATGCCAACTGCCCAGAAACTGGCTAGTCCCACTGCAGCCAAAGCCATTCCGAGCAAAGCGTGCTTACGCCAGCGCGAATCCCCAAACAAATCACCGAAACTTCCCGCTTTCTTGCTATCGTCCCGTACCGCCTTCTTCCAGCCTTCGGGCTCCTTCACGGAAGCACGCACCCAAACCACCAACAGGGCCGGGATGACTCCTATTAGATAAGCATATCGCCAATTAACCCCGACCGCCATGCCCGCCAGCGCGGCCATCCAAGTACCTATCACACTGGACGCATGGAAAATGCCGGAAGCATGTGTGCGAGCCCGTTTAGGAAAAACTTCGGCGACCAATGCGGCAGCCACCGCCCATTCGCCACCCACTCCCATAGCCACGAAAAACCGAAGGGTCGCCACCTGCCACAACTCCGTGGCAAAGTAAGTAAGCCCTGAAAAAGCCGAATAAGTGAGAATAGTCAGGATCATGATTGGCCGTCGGCCAAAGCGATCGGCCAAACTGCCAAAGAGCAAGCCGCCTGCCGTGCCGCCGAGAAGAAAGGCGGCCAAGAACCAGTCGCCCCACTTTTCGACCTCCGCCTTGCGCTCGCCCTCGTTGGCGACGTCGGATAACAAGTCGTTCAACATGTCGCCCCGGGTGATGTTGAAGATCTGGCCCTCGTAAACGTCGAAGATCCAACCGGCGCAGGCAATGACCAGAATGATCCATTGGTACCTCG
>CAXGVD010000360.1:0-3619 GCA_964012695.1 uncultured Opitutia bacterium | reverse complement strand
AACCCCGTTTTGACCACACCACTCTCGACTACGGCAGGGAACTCTACCGCGAGGGCGCCATCACCGCCATAGAACTCAGTCCCGATCAAGCCATAGTATCCCGCAAAATCGACCGCAAGGACACCTACTCCGTCATCGAATGGACCAACGGCGTCCCTGATATCCGCTCCTCCACCACCGACCCCCGCCTCGGTCCAGCCATCGCAATAGCAGGCCTGTACGAAATCGAGGAACTCCTCGGAGAAGAGCACGTCCGCCTTCCCATAGACGAAGAACGCGATGAACCCACTCCCCCCGAAAAGGACATCGAGTCCGCCGAAACACCCCCTCCCGAAGTCCCTGAACCCGCAGCTAAAAAAAACGCCCACCAACTCGTCATCGTCCTCGAAGCCTCCCCGTCCGCCGGCCTCACCGCCCTCCCCACCTGGAAACGCGGACGCACCTCCTTCCCCGTTTACGGCCCCAAGGCCAAGGACGACTTGGAGCACACCGACCGCGAAACCCTCCTGCGCTTCGTCGCATCCGCGGGCAAAACCGACTTCACCTTCGAAAAGTGCTCCGGACTCTTCCGCCTCCGCAACTGGAAAAGCGTCGCCGAATTCGCCGAGAAAACTCTCCCCGAATGGGAAAAACGCTTCCGACTCCGCCTCAAGGGCGACACCGATCTGCTTCGCAAAGGCCGACGCAACCTCTCCTGGGAAATCGACGCCCGCCACGCCGCAAACGGTGCCATGACCCTCCGCGAAACCTTCCACCTCGGCACACTGCGCCTCAACGCCACCCAATCCCGCCGCATAGCCCGAGCCCGCTCCGACACCCTCTTCGTCCCCGGCCAAGGGCTCGTGCGCCTAGACCCCACCCAAGCCGACGACTTCGACTGGTGGCGCCGCAACCGAGCCTCCGAAAAAGCGCGGGCCCACTGGCCCCGCTACATGCTCTTCTCCTTCTTCGCCCGCAAATACCTCAAACCCCGCGAAGACGGCAAACTCGCCGTTTGGCGGGAAGCCGTCAAAGCCGAATCCCAAACCAGCGGACGCCTCGAGCTCCCAACCTTGCTCCGCCCCTACCAACGCCAAGGCGTCTCCCGCATACGCGCCCTTCACACACTCGGCTGCCATCCCCTCCTTGCCGACGAAATGGGCCTCGGCAAAACCATCCAGACCCTCGCCCTCCTCAACGCCACCGAGACTTCCTCTGAAAACCGCCCTGACCTAGTCGTCTGCCCCGCCGCCGTCGTACCCGTATGGATCCGTGAAACCCAAGAAAGGTTCCCCCACTTCAACCTCCGCACCCTTGGCAAAAACTCAACCTTCGACCAACAACCCGAAAAGCCCGCCGACACCAACACCCCAACCCTCTGGCTCGCCAGCTACACCCAACTCCGTCGCCACCGCTCCCTCCTCGACAAAATCGACTTCCGCTACGCCATCCTCGACGAAGCCCAACTCATCAAAAACCCCAAAAGCCAAAGCCCCCCAAGCCTGCCTCGCCATACAAGCCAATCACCGCCTCGCCCTCTCCGGCACCCCAATCGAAAACACCCCACTCGACCTCTGGACCATCTTCCGCTTCCTCATGCCCGGCCTCCTCGGTTCCCGGAGCGAACTCGAAAAAAACCTAAAGGACGAACCCACCGAAACCGCAGACCTCCTCCGCCGCCAAGTTGCTCCCTTCGTCATCCGCCGCATCAAAGCAGATGTCGCAGCCGAACTGCCTCCAAAACTCGAAACCGACCTCCCCTGCCCCCTCACCGAAGAACAACGCCGCGAATACCGCATCCTCGCAGAAGGCGCCCGAGCCGAGCACGGCGACGACCTCCGCCAAGCCATCGGCAGAGCCCCCACCCACGTCTTCTCCCTCCTCACCCGCCTCCGCCAAGCCTGTTGCGATTCCGCCCTCCTTCCTTGGAATCAAGGCGCCCTCCCCTCCGGCGGTAAAACCGAACTTCTCCTCGAAAAACTCTCAGACCTCCTGGCCTCCTCCTCCAAAGCCATCATCTTCAGCCAATTTACCTCCTACCTCACCCTACTCAAGAAACTCATCATCGAACGCCACCCCAGCGTCCCCCTCCACGAACTTACGGGCTCCACCCGAGACCGAGCCACCCCCGTCCAAGCCTTCGAAAAGGCCCGCGGCTCATCCCTCATGCTCGCCTCTCTCAAAGCCGGCGGCCTCGGTATCACCCTCCGCTCCGCAGACTACGTCTTCCTCATGGACCCTTGGTGGAACCCCGCCGCCGAAGAGCAGGCCATCGATCGGGCCCACAGACTCGGACGGGAAAAGCCCACCTTCGTCTATCGCCTCGTCGCCACCGGCACCGTTGAAGAACGCGTACGAGCCCTACAACGAGACAAACGCGAAGCCTTCCGCCGCATCATCGGCCAGCTCGAACCCAACTCCGCCCTCGCCGACCACTTCTCCTCCCTGCGAGACCTGATCGACCTCAAGGGGGAGTAATACTTCCAAGGATTCCGCGTTAGGAGAAGTCTCGAACTAATCACAGAACCCCAACAACCGGAGCGGTTGCTAAGAGGGTTTCAGCCTTCCTTGTCGCCCTTCTTTTTAAGGCGACGGAGGAACTGCAAGCCCGGCAATGCCAGCAAGCCCGTAACCATCACGTAGGTGGAAGGTTCCGGCACGGCGGAAAAATTAAGGTAGAAGGCGTTGGACTCATAGGTCACCGTCCAGTCCCCGCCCCACATGTTGGTGTGGTAGGCGAGATCGTCATCGCGCACTTGGAAGTAGCTGGTCAGCTCGCTCGTTGTCCATTCGGATCCGCCGGTCCAGTTGACGGTAGAGCCTCCACCGCCATCGAGAAACTTGAATTTAGTGCCACCTCTACTCCATAAACTCGCGGTGGTCCCATCCTCATCCTTGGGAGCACCAGCATTGCCCGCAGTTCCAGAGCCTCCCGAATCAGGTATGATGCCATAGACATTAATATTAAAGGTATCACTTTTCGCCCCTAGGTTAAGGGTGTCGAAATTCAACAGGTCCCAGTCCGTACCAGCCGTTCCGGTGCCATCGAAGTTACTGATCTCCCAGTCGTAAACGCCACCATCCAAAAGGCTCAAAGTGGTTGAGGTAAAAGAACCTATGCTTGCGGCAGCAGATGTATCGTCGAAAGCTTTCCCTCGGATGGCCTGCTTATTATGCTTGTTGAAGGAAGAAGTAATTCCTTCGCCCGGGGTTACTACGTCAACTGATCCGGAAGCACTTCCGATTGTAACGGCGGAAACTGTCCCGTCTCCACCGATAAAGCTTCGATCGGAACTACTGGTTCCTCCTTGTATCGTTTCGTCTACGGTGTAAGCGGCGTTGATTTTCAATTTACCATTGTTGATAGTTGTAGTTCCAGACCCTAATGCATCGTTATGACCTACTACGACGGTACCGTTGTTGATTTCAATTCCACCGGAGAAGGTATTCTGGCCGTTCAGCTTCAAACGCCCAACACCATCTTTTATGACTTTGCCTGATCCGCTAATCACTCCATTCAAAATTTGACCTTTGCCATAATCGGCGTCAGTCGTTCCTGAAGAAACTGTAATTGTGGTTGAGTCGCTGGAATCCGTCCCTGACATCTGAATGTCTCCTGAGAATGTTCTATGAGCTGCAG
>CAXGVD010000359.1:0-3637 GCA_964012695.1 uncultured Opitutia bacterium | reverse complement strand
AGGGGCACCGGCCGCACCGTTTCATCGACTCCGACCTCTACAAGGTAATGGAAGGAGCCGCCTACCTCGCCAAGCTCAAGGACGACCCGGAGCTGGAGGCCCGGTTCGACCGCATCGTCGACGTCATCGCCGCCGCCCAAGAGCCCGACGGCTACCTCTACCCCTCACACACCACGGGCGTAGGCACGGCCAAAAACATGATGGGGGACAAGCCCTACACCTTCGTCGTACACAGCCACGAACTCTACAACATGGGCCACCTCTACGAGGCCGCCATCGCCTACTACCAGGCCACGGGGAAGGACAAGCTCCTCAAGGTAGCCGAGAAGAACGCCCGGCACGTTAACAAGGTCTTCTTCGAAGGCGGAGACCCCCGCTACAACGACGGCAAACCCATCAAGCAGGCGCCCGGTCACCAGGAGCCCGAACTCGCCTTGGTGCGACTCTACCGAGTCACCGGCGAAAAGCTCTACTTGGAGATGGCCCGGAAGTTCCTCGAAATCCGCGGCATCACCTACGTGCCTGACGGCGAAGGCGTAATGGCCCCCACCTACGCCCAGCAACACAAGCCCGTGGCCGAGCAGAGCGAAGCCCTGGGCCACGCCGTGCGCGCCACATACCTCTACTCGGGCATGGCGGACGTGAGCGTGCTCACGGGCAACACCGCCTACTCGCGAGCGCTGGACCGCATCTGGGCCAACGTCGTCAACACCCGCATGCATATCACAGGCGGGCTCGGGGCGGTACACGGCATCGAAGGCTTCGGCCCCAAGTATGAACTGCCCAACGACCACGCCTTCAACGAGACCTGCGCCGCCGTCGGCAACGTACTCTTCAACTACCGCATGTTCCTCCTGCACAAGGACGCCAAGTACCTCGACGTAGCCGAAGTCGCCCTGCTCAACAACGTGCTCGCCGCCGTCAACCTAGAAGGTAACAAGTTCTTCTACGTCAACCCCCTGGCGGCCGACGGCAAGTACCCCTTCAACCACGGCACGGCTGGTCGCGCCCCCTGGTTCGGCACAGCCTGCTGCCCCAGCAACATGGCCCGCCTGCTCCCGCAGGTGCAGGGCATGACCTACGCCCACGATGCGGAAAATCTATACGTCACCTTCTACGCGGGCTCGTCCACCACGGCCAAGGTCGCAGGCGTTCCCGTAACCCTCACCCAGAAGACGGACTACCCCAACCACGGCCGCATCCAACTGCGCATCGCCCCCCGCAAGCCCGCCAAGTTCAAGCTCCACCTGCGCATCCCCACCTGGACCGGCGACCGCTTCGTCCCAGGCGAACTCTACGCCTACGCCAAGCCAGTCACCGAGAAACCCACCCTCCGCGTCAACGGCAAGGCCGTCTCCTACGAGATGGAGAAGGGCTTCGCCACCCTCGAGCGCGCCTGGAAGAAAGGCGACCGCGTCGAACTGGACCTACCCATGTCCGTACGCGTCAGCCACTGCCACGAGGCGGTCGAGGCCAACCACGACCGCATCGCCCTGACCCGCGGACCCTTCGTCCTCTGCGCCGAAGGCGTCGACAACGCAGGCGCCACCCAGCGCTTCTTTTTCGAGGACGAGAACCCCGACCTCTCCGACGCCACCACCGCCAAGGCCACCACCCCGCACGGCTCCTTCGGGCAGGCCATAGTCCCGGCCAAGGCGCTCACCCAGTCCGGCGGCACAGAAACCGTCAAGCTGAAGCTCATCCCCTACTACGCCTGGAACAATCGGGGGCCCGCCTCCATGACCGTCTGGTTCCCTTCCAAAAAAGCGCTCGCCGTTCACGACCCCCTCTCCCTTCCCAAGGAAAGCATCTTCAAGAGCCTCGCCGCCACCCATACCTCCAAGCTAGACACCGTTAACGCCATCGGCGACGGCGTGGAGCCCCGCTGGTCCAGCGGCAACAAGACCCCGCGCTGGTCCAGCCGCGGTCAGGAAGGCAAGCCCCAGACCATCACCGGCGAATTCCACGGCCCAAAGAAAATCCGCAGCATCGGGGTCTACTGGATGGACCACTACCAGCACCCCGTCAAATTCCCCAAGGAATGGACACTGGAAACCCGCCAAGGCGGCCAATGGAAGCCCTTCCAGCTCTACACCACCGACCGCTACGATACCCGGGCCAACCAATACAATGTCGTACACCCCGCCGCTCCCCTCACCTGCGACGCCATCCGCATCCACGCCACCCCCCGAGAAGACTACGCCATCGGCATCCTGGAAGTTCAGGTGGCCTTCGAGAAGTGAAGTGACAATCCAGTCTCTCCGCCTACCTCAAGGCGAAAGAGTAATCCTTCACGCTCGAACCCCCTACTCCTCCGCTAAAACCGCCTTCATGGCGTCAGCCACATTGGGCTTGGCGTAGTGGTCGTCCTTGTGTTCTTCAGCGTATTCGACAAGAGCTTGGGTTAGGCGACGGACAGTGGGACGCAGGAGAGGTTCGGCAAAACGGTTCTCCATTTCATCAGGATCCTTCTCTAGATCGAAGAGCCAAGGTTTTCCAGTCTCGGCATAGACAAGCTTGTAACGATCGGTCACTGCGCACAGCCAGCCTCCTCCGCCTGGAGTGGAACGCAGGAAGGCGATGTCCTCCCAATCTTTGGTAGAGGCTCCCGTGAAGAGCTTGGAGGCGTCCCGGCCATCGACCCGCAGACCGTGCTTCACGCCGAGGAGGGAGGTGACGGTAGGGAGGAAGTCGATGCAACTGAGGGCTTCGTTCACAACCGTGCCGGGCGGCACCTTGCCGGGGCAATGGAGTAGGAAGGGGATGCGGGCAGAACCTTCGAAGGGTACGCCTTTGTTGAGGCGTCCGTGCTCACCGCAGAGGTCACCGTGGTCGCTGGTGAAGACGATGAGGGTGCGTTCAAGCTGCCCGTTGCGGCTAAGGGCTTCGAGGATCCGCCCAACGTTGTCGTCCAGGCACTTGACCATACCGTAGTACTTGGGCATGAGGGCGCGGATGGTGTGGGCGGTGATTTTCGGAGCCTTGGCCGCCCAGGCAGGAGTTTGGGCCCGGGTCTTGTTCACGGACTTGGGAATGGGTACCTTGGCGGCGGCGAACATGACGTCGTAGGGCGGGCGGACGGAGTTAGGCCCGTGGGGGTCAGGGTAGCTCACCATGTAGCAGAAGGGGCGATCCTTTTGCAGGTTCACGAAATCGATGACCTTGTCGGTGAGCCAATCCGTGGCGAAGGTCTTATCGTCGGCGCCGGCCAAACCGTAGGAGGGCTTGCCGCCCGAAACGGCCCCTACTCGAGGACCTTTAGGGCCGTCGACGAACTTCTTCCAGTGTCCCCGGTTGAACTTGAACCGGTTGTCCTCCCAACCGAACTTGCGGGCGGGCGCCCACTGGGGCTTACCGAAGCCGTCGAGGTGCCACTTGCCTGAGTAACCGGTAGCGTAGCCCTTCCGCCGCAACACCTCGGCGAAGGTCACGATTTTGCCGTCCAAGGGGACGTTGTTCGTCTCCACGGGCGTCTTCTGCGGGTACAATCCACTCATCAACGAGGCTCGCGAAGGCGAGCACACAGGCGTGGTAGCGTAGAAGCTGGTGGCCAAGGCACCGTCGCGGGCAATCCGGTCGATATGCGGGGTCTTCACCACCTTACCGCCGTAGCAACCCAAGGTCTTGAAGTGGTGCT
>CAXGVD010000358.1:0-3651 GCA_964012695.1 uncultured Opitutia bacterium | reverse complement strand
GTGCAACGGGCTGGCTCTCAAGCCGCTCCTCGAACGGGCGAGGGCAGCGTGGAGGCACCCGCCGTCAAGCTTGGCGCCGAGGCACCTGCCCAACGCCAAAAGTGGAGTATTGGCCCTATGCGTACGGTGAAGCAGGTGGGAGGTTCCCCTGTCTCCAATACCAATCGCCCCGTGGGGAACTCCGTCGTCTCCGGGGCATCCCCCACCAAGGCGAATTCCGGCTCTGTTCTACCTCGTCCGAGATCAGCCCCCCGGCCTTCCGGTGGCCTTCTCCCACGCTTGGGTCCGAGAAAAGTAAGTGTTAGCGTGGGCGGTGGCCCCGGCGTACCTCCCAAGCAGTAGCTTTCGGGTTTTCCTTCGCGCTTGCCACTTCGGGCCGGCAAGGTATCCTTCCAATCCTTTTTCTTGCCACGCCACCTTACAACCAACCACTCACGGACGGCTAGCTCAGTTGGTTAGAGCGACTGGTTTACACCCAGTAGGTCACAGGTTCGAGTCCTGTGCCGTCCACCATTCATTCCGCCTTACCTTATGAAACACGTCCTTTCGGTGCTCGTCGAAAACAAGTTCGGCGTGCTCGCCCGCATCGCCGGGTTGTTCAGCGGGCGCGGTTTTAACATCGACACCCTGAACGTCGCGCCCACCCATCGTGCGGGTCGCTCGCGAATCACCGCGTCCTTGCAGGGTGACGATAAGTCGCTCGAACAGTGCGTGAAACAGCTCGACAAGCTGATCGACGTGATCGACATCGAGATTTTCGTGCCGGGCGAAGCCGTGGGTCGGGAGCTTGTCGTGGCCAAGGTCAGTGCAGACTCGAAGACCCGGCCGGAAATTACGCAAATCTGTGACATCTTCCGGGGTAAGATCATCGACGTGTCTGCGGGCAGCCTCATCATTGAGGTGACCGGCAACGAGAACAAGGTGAAGGCCTTTTTGGATCTCATCGGCCCCTTCGGCATCCTTGAGATGGCCCGCACGGGACCCGTTTCCCTGCGTCGGGGCGGAGCGGACGATTGACCAACCGTATTGTAGCCGTCGGTCACGTCGTTCGCCAAAGCCTTCCTGCTTTTTTCACCACCACAGAAACCCAAACCACACCCATTCGCCATGCCTGCGAAAGTCTACACGCAAAAGGAGGCCAAGGTCACTCCTCTCAGAAAGAAAACGCTCGCCGTGATCGGTTACGGCTCCCAAGGCCACGCCCACGCCCTCAACCTTAAGGAAAGCGGCTGCAAGGTCATCATCGGCCTCTACAAAGGTAGCAAGTCCATCCGCGTAGCCAAGAAGCACGGCTTCGAGGTAGTGGACGTTGCGGAGGCCACGCAACGAGCGGACGTTATCATGCTCGGCGTGCCCGACATGAAGCAGGCCGAGGTTTACGAAAAGGAAATCAAGCCCAACCTTTCTAAGGGCAAGACGCTTCTGTTCACCCACGGTTTCGCCATTCACTTCGGCCTCATCAAGCCTCCCCGTGGCGTAAGCGTCATCATGGTGGCGCCCAAGGGGCCCGGCCACGTCGTCCGTTCCCAATACAAGGAAGGCAAGGGCGTTCCATCGCTCATCGCTGTGAACAAGGGTTCCTCCAAGGATGCCAAGCAAATCGCTCTCGCCTGGGCCGCCGGCATCGGGGCGGGTCGCGCGGGCATCTTGCAAACTAGCTTCAAGGAAGAGACCGAAACCGACCTCTTTGGCGAGCAAGCCGTGCTTTGCGGCGGTGCCTCAGCCTTGGTGCAGGCCGGCTTCGAGACTCTCGTGGAGGCCGGCTATGCGCCCGAAATGGCTTACTTCGAGTGCCTGCACGAGTTGAAGCTTATCGTGGACCTGATGATCGAGTCCGGTATCGCGGGCATGCGCTTCTCCATTTCGGAGACCGCGAAGTACGGAGACGTTACCCGCGGCCCCCGCGTGATCAACGCCAACGTCAAACGTTCCATGAAGGCCATCCTCAAGGAAATTCAGAGCGGCAAGTTCGCCAAGGAGTGGGTCAAGGAATACCAAGACGGACTCAAGAACTACAACAAGCTCCTCGAAGAGGGAGAAGAGCATCCCATCGAAGTGACCGGGCGTCACCTCCGCTCCCTCATGCCTTGGATTCCCAAGCGCAAGATCAAAGGCGCTCAGGCCGCTTACTCCTGATTTTGAACTGGCCTCACCAGCCAACGTTTTTTGATGCGGCGCGGAAAGGGCAACTTTTCCGCGCCGTCTTTTTAGTAAAGTGAAGCCCCACGCTTCCAAAGTCATTCTCGCCACCCGTAAGAGCCCCCTGGCCTTGCGGCAGGCGGAATTGGTGGCCGATGCCCTGCGCAAGAGCCTGGAGACGGAAGCGGACTTTCTTCCCATGACTACGACCGGGGACCGCCAATTGAGCTGGTCCCTCGAGCAACGAGGAGGGAAGGGTTTGTTCACGAAGGAATTGGAAGTCGCTTTGCTGGAAGGAAAGTCGGATCTCGCTGTTCACAGCGCAAAGGATTTGCCCACGGAAATGCCTGACGGTTTGTCCATCGTCGGCTTCTTGCCGCGTGAGGATCCGCGGGATGTTCTGATCCTGCGCGAAGACGTCGAAACGCCCGAAACCCTTGCCACGGGCAGTCCTCGCAGACGAGCTCAGCTTGCCGAGCGCTTCCCAGACGTCCGCTGGAGCGAATTGCGCGGGAATGTAGGGACTCGTCTGCGGAAAATCGCCGAGGACCGGGAAGCGGACGGCACCGTTCTCGCCGCTGCCGGTTTGAAGCGCCTTGGTATAGATGGTTTTCCGGGCCTGCGTTTTGAGGCCTTGGCAGTGACCGATATGGTGCCCGCTCCGGGGCAAGCTGCCATTGCCTTGCAGGCCCGAGAGGAAGACGCCTCTCGATTCCTTCCAGTCTGTGACGCCCCCACGGGAGAAGCCGTTCGATTGGAACGCGCCGTTTTGGAGTCCATGGGCGGGGGATGCCACGTAGCCATTGGGGCCCACGCTTCCAATGGAGAACTGCTTTTGTTTAAGGAATGTGGAAAGACGCGGAGCGTTTCCCTTTTAGCTCAAAGCTCGCCCGAAGAAAACGTCGCCAAGGCCCTACGGGCTTTCCAAGAATCATGAGTGAAAAGGGAAAAGTGTTTCTAGTGGGGGCCGGGCCCGGAGATCTGGGATTGGTCACTTTGAAGGCTCAGGAGTTGGTCGAAACCTGCGACGTGCTGGTTTACGACAACCTTGTCAACCCGGCCCTTCGCCGAAAAGCTAGCGCCGATTGCGAGCAAATTGACGTTGGGAAGGGACCGGGACGCCATACCATGCCGCAGGAGGATATCTGCCGCTTGCTTGTGGAGAAGTCTTGTGATGGGAAAAAAGTCGTTCGGCTGAAAGGCGGGGACCCCTTTGTATTTGGACGTTGCGCCGAGGAAATGACGGCCTTGAGCGATGCAGACGTGCCCTACGAAATCGTGCCCGGGGTGACCGCAGCCCTCGCCTGCGCGGCCTATGCGGAAATACCGCTTACGCATCGTGATTTCGGTTCTTCCATTTCCTTCCTTACCGGGCATGAGGACGTGACCAAGGAATCCTTGCGCGTAAACTTCGGTAAGTTCGCGGCCGCCGGTGGCACGCTCTGTATTTACATGGGGATGGGCAAGCTGGAGGAAATCGTGGACAAGTTGCTTGCGGGAGGCCTCAGCGAG
>CAXGVD010000357.1:0-3662 GCA_964012695.1 uncultured Opitutia bacterium | reverse complement strand
AGCCCTCCACCGTGACCGAAGCCGATTTCACGGGAAGAGAGCCCGGCAAAACCTACCACTTGCGCATCCGCTCCCTCGGCCCCGAAGGAGACGTAACCGTCCTCCCCTCACCCTGGACCACGGAAGTCACCTTCTCCATGCCCGCGCCCCCGCCCCCTTCGGAGTTCAACGCTACCGAAGACAGGGCGTCTCCGTAGCGGCGTTTCCCGCGGCCCCTACCTCGCGCTTAGCCCCCCGGCGATCCGAAGAGTTAGCGACGCCAAAGCAAAAAAGCTGCGAGCACGCCCGCGAAACAACCTGCGGCGTCGGCGGCGGCGTCCCATACGTCAGCCGTTCGGCCCCGACCAAGCCAATCCTGCCAGCACTCGTCCGCAATCCCGAAACAAGCCCCGAACGCCACCAAGCCCCAAGGAAATGTTCCGCGTGCCGATGCGAACGCACGCCAAGCCAGCAAACCCAGTACGAAGTACTCGCCGAAATGGAGCGTCTTGTCGGAAACAACAGGCGAAATTCCTCTCGGCACAAACGCCCAACTCGACACATAGAGAATCAGCCCGCAATAAACCGCAAATAAAGTTTTCCACCTGCCCACAATGCCTGCCGACAGTAACGTTCGGGCCGCTTTCCCCAAGCAAATTCCTTTTCCTCTTGAACCGTCGCCAATTCCCTTTCAGCATTTCACAACCCTGAAGAGCTCATGCCGAGAAAAGCCAATTCCTCCGACGGCCACGACACCGCCCGCTCCGCCCTCAAGCGAACATACGCAATACACGAGTACCTCATCAACGACCGTTACCCCGCACAAGCCACCTTGGCCGACAAGTTTGGAGTTTCCACCAAGACGATTCAGAGGGATATCCAATTCATGAAGGAGACCCTCGCCCTCCCCATTGAGTACGACCGGGAAAGAGCCGGTTACGCCTACTCGGAAGCCGTCGTGGAAATGCCCGCCATGAAGCTTTGCAGGGAAGAACTCTTCGCTCTCTTCGTCGCCCGCTTCTCCATCGAAAAGTACCAAGGCACCGCCTTCGAAGACCCACTGAAAAGCTTCTTCACCAAACTCCTCGACCACCTCTCCCCCATCAGCTTGGAAAGCATGAAGGACTTGGAGAACTACGTCTCCTACCGCCCCGCCGGACAAAACACCTGCCGCTACAAAACTCTCTCCGTTCTCTCCGACGCCTGCCGCAGCAGCAAGGAAATCATCGCCCAATACCAACCCGTGGGCAAACAACGAGCCAAACGCGTCCTCCAACCCTACAACCTCGTCAACCACGACAACCGATGGTACCTCTTCGCCAAACGAGCAAACGACCCCGACGGCCCCACACGTTGCTACCACCTCCCCCGCATGTCTCTGCCAAGGCCCAACGGACGCAGCTTCCGACGCGACTCGAAGTTCAACCTCGAAAAACACCTTCGCAACTCCTTCGGCATCTTCGTCGGGGAAGAAACCTACAAAGTACGGGTTAAGTTCTCCCCCTACGCAGCTCCATTCCAAAAGGAACGGAAGTGGCACCGCAGCCAGAGGATCCAGACCCTCAAGGACGGTTCCGTCATCGTTTCCCTCCAAGTCAACCACCTCACGGAAGTGGCCGCATGGATCCTCAACTGGGGCGGGCACGCAAAAGTCCTCTCGCCCAAACCACTCGTGGAACTCGTGAAGGAGGAACTGCTCAAAGCCGCCGCTCACTACGGCATCGAGACAAAAGGTTAATGCGGACGCCATACGTCCGCCGGACAAAGTAAACTGCTTGCCCAAGAATCGGGACCCGTCGCCCCTCGGCGGATTCCCGCCGCCTTTTACATCCTCCGACAAACAAACCTTCATGAACGAAATCCTTCCCGCCCTCTGCGCCGCCGGCGGCCTCCTTCTAGGGGCCGTCTTCGTCTTCCTGTTGCTCAAGGCCAAGCTGGCAGAAACCCAATCCGCACTAGAACGCAAGCTGACCGAAGCCGAAACCAGCCTGAGCCACCTCCGGGAACAGCTCGACCAAAAAGAAAACCACCTCCAAGAACGCGAAGACAAGCTGGCTGCCGGTTCCGACGCCCTCGCCCAAACCGAACAAAACCTCGCCCTCTCCCAAGCCGAAAACCAAAACCTCGAATCCAAACTGAAGGAGCAGGAGAAGGCCCTCGAAGAAAACGAACGCCGGCTAAGGGAAAGCTTCCAAAACCTCGCAAACGAAATTCTCGAAGCCAAAACCAAGAAGTTCACCGAGACCAACAAGGAGAACCTCAAGGGCGTGCTCCAACCTTTCGGCAAGGACCTGAAGGAATTCCGCCATAAGGTGGAAAGCTACAACGAGAACAACGTTAAGGCCCGGGCCGCCTTGCGAGAACGCCTCGACCTCATGCAGGAAGCCCAAGCCAGCCTGAGCGAAGACGCCCAAAACCTCACCGACGCCCTCAAGGGCCAGAACAAGAAACAGGGTGACTGGGGAGAAGTCATATTGGAACGCACCCTTGAGGTTGCGGGCTTAGAGGAAGGCCAACAATACAGTCTTCAGGAAACCTTCGGCCACCAACGACCCGACGCCGTCATCCAACTACCGGCCGACCGCCAAATCATCGTGGACGCCAAGGTCTCCCTCACCGCATACGAACGCTATTGCTCTACCGAGGACGAAACCGAAAGCGCGCAAGCCCTAAAGGAACACGCCAACTCCCTGAAAACTCACGTGGACGGGCTTTCCAAGAAAAACTACCAGGAAATCGAAGGTATTACATCCCTCGACTTCGTTCTCCTCTTCGTCCCCATCGAGCCGGCCTTTGGAGCTGCCCTGCGCCAAGAGCCTGACTTGTACGACTACGCCTTCCGCAAGCGAATCATCATCGTAACTTCGACAACCCTCCTAGCCACCCTCCGCACGGTGGAAAATGTTTGGCGCATAGAAAAGCAAAACCTCAACGCCGAGGAAATCGCCCGACAGGCGGCCGCCCTTTACGACAAGTTCGAGGGCTTTCTCAGCAACTTGGAAACAGTGGGCAAGTCTCTGGATAAAGCGAGCGAGGCTCACCGAGACGCCGTCAAGCAACTCAAGACGGGCAGAGGCAGCTTAGTTACCAGGGTCGAAAACTTCAAGAAACTGGGAGTCAAACCGAAGAAGGCATTGCCCGCCACCTTCCAAGAGGAAGCCAAAGAAGAAAAGGAGGATGGGAAGGAAGCACTCGCCTTGAAAGACCTGGCTCCAGAAACATCGGGAACGCCGTCAGAGGCCTACGAACCAGACGAAAGCTAGCCCGCCCTCCTTGATGTTTAGCTCGCCCGCGTGGGCGTGAGGCTTGAGTTAGCGCAGGACGAGCGTGGCGGTGCGTTTGATTTCGAACGACTCAAACATGCAGAAGGAGGTACCCATCCAGCCGTCCTCGCGGAGGATCCAATAAACGGGATATGCCCTGGTGCAGTTTGCTCGCAATAGCTGATGCCCTAGGTGACCGTCTTTCGCCCCGGACCTTTGCCAGAGGAACGCGCCCGGAGTAATACAACCAGCGGGTGGAATGCCCGAAAAGTAGCTTCTCGCCCCGCAGGCCTTCCAAATCCGTCAACTCGCCCCCGCCCCAGTGAACCGAAAAGCTCTTGGCCACCCGGAAGGAAGCCGTTCATCCGGCAAGGGAATGATTTCCCGACACGGCAATTCGCGACTCATACGGGGCAGGTT
>CAXGVD010000356.1:0-3667 GCA_964012695.1 uncultured Opitutia bacterium | reverse complement strand
CATGAAAACTCATCACCGCCTCCTTCTATCTAGCCTGCTTTTAACAGTTTTCCACCTTGGCGCGGCCAAGCCTCTCACGGTTTTCTTCGGGACCGGCGGACGCGGGGCAGAGGGCATCTATCAAGCGACCTTCAACCCGGAGAACGGAAAATTCTCTCCAGCCAAGCTTGCTGCTAAGATCGGCTCGCCCGGATTCCTCACCTTGCATCCCAACGGCAAGATTCTCTATTCGGTAGGTCGCTGGGACGAGGGAACGGGAGCCGTGGGTTACCAGGTAAGCGGTGGAGAGCTCAAGGAGTTCACCCGTATGGCCTGCCCCGACGGGGGAGGTTGCCACATTGCGGTTCACCCCAGCGGCAAGTTTCTCCTCACCGCCCAGTACGGGGGTGGATCGACCGCCCTTTTCCCGCTCGATTCGTCGGGTAAACTGGGCGAACCCACCGTGACCGAGCACGAGGGCGGATCCAAAGTGGTGGAAAGAAGACAGGAATCCCCCCACCCTCATTGGACGGGATTTTCCCCGGACGGCAAGTATGCCCTCGTGCCCGACCTCGGGCTCGACCAGATCGTCATCTACAAGGTCGACCCTTCCAAGCCCGCCATCATCCCCCATGGGGTTGGGCAATCGGTGCCCGGCGGCGGGCCGCGCCACATGCGTTTCTCGACCGACGGAAAATTCATATACCTGCTCAACGAACTGAGCCTGTCCGTGACCACCTTTGCCTGGGATGCGGACAAGGGGACGGCCAAAACCCTGACCACCACTCCCGCGATCAGCGAGGAGGTCAAGGCGGGAGAAAGTTTCAATTCATCAGCTGAGATTCTGGTCCATCCGAACGGACGCTTCGTCTATTCCTCCAACCGGGGGCACGACAGCGTCTCGGTCTATCGAGCAAACCCCAAGTCGGGCAAGCTCAAGGTCGTCCAGGTCCAACCGGTTCGGGGGGCATTCCCGAGGAACGTCAACTTGACCCCCGACGCAAGTTGGTTGCTTGCCGCTGGAGCCGATTCCAACACCGTGGCCGCCCATCGGGTCGATCCCAAGACCGGCAAACTCCGCTACCAGCGGGGCTCGGTGATCAACGTCCCCTCCCCCATCTGTATCCTCTTCGCCAAGTAGCGTCAGGGAAAGAAATGTGCTCACTCGGGCACGACGGTCTTCCCCCAATCGTTCGCCGACTCGGAAGCAGTCGACCAACTCGACGTTTCATCGGCCTTGTCGATCACCCAGACGGCTCCCGGACGAGTCCGATGAGCTCTCAACTTGAGCATGACGCAAATCCGCGTAAAAAACGCATTCAAGAAGTAAACTGGAAGGACGACAAGATGGAGAGCCTTTTTCACCTATCTATACGAAGGTGAACTTCCACTCGTCCAAATCTATGCAGAGGGACCTGCCGTGCAGTTCCCGAATTCTCCCGGGAGGCATCTTGGATTCCGGGGAGAGCTCTCCCGCAGCCTCCATCGTCTTGAGGGAAGGGCCGATCAGGCCCTCGATGTCCGCCAAATATTTCGGGCTAGGGGAAAAGTCTTTGGTGCCCGGAATGAACTGCTTCCAGATATTCTTCAGGCAGCCGTTGAAGACGTTCAGCAGCAACAGGATCTTCTCCCAGTCTTCCTCCTGCATGGCCTCCTCGAGTTCCTTCTCCATACGCCAGATTTGCGAGAGGAACACCTTTTCGTCCTTCGTCAGCGAACCGAGGTCCGTCCCCTCGTGAATATCCCGGAGAAGCTCGTCGGAAAAATCCAGATCCTCGTCCCGCCTACCGACTCCACCGAAGATCCAGGCCAAGGCTCCCCCCAGCAGCATGCCCGCGCCCCCACCGAACCCTCCTTCCCCATCGTCGCCCGAAGCGTGCGGATCCTCATCCCCCCATTCCTCCAGTATGCTCATGTCCCCTTAATCGTTCGCCTTCGTCCCGGAGACCTCGAAGCACGCCTGCGGCTCGCCATCCTTCTGCTGCATGATGAAGTACACCCAGGCGGAATGTTCGCGTGGGTTATCATCTCCCGGAGTGCATTCCACGAAGGTGTCAAGCCTACGACGGTAAAAACTTCCGTTGCCTTCCAGTTCGTCAATTCGCGCAAGCCCTCGGGCATCGGGTATGTCGTAGATTTCACCCTCGACTTGGTGACCGTCCTCAGCGGGTCCGTCGCAAAGGTAAGGCAGTCCTTCGACGATCAACCTACGCAGTGCCTTGGTCTTGGCTTCGCAGAGGAAGATGCCGTTGGCACCTACCATGACGTCGTGATTCGCCCCGCCTCTCTTCAGCGTACCGTAGACGAAAACCTTTGCCGGATAGGTTAGGTCAGTCATGGTCGAGATGGGTTGGCGGGCTTGGCTCAAGGAGCCGCGTAACAAAGAGTCTGTCCGTTTTCCAAGGTTACGAAGATGCGACCTTGGTGGTCAATGGACGTGCCGCCCTTGATGGGTTGAGCAGGCAGGGTGACGTTCCAGGCAATGTCGCTGTTTTCAATCTGCATGGCCGCAAGCAGAGGGGTCTTGCCGGTTTCGCCGCTGTCTCCTGAGGCAAGCAAAAGATCGGAACCCACCACGAAGCTTGCGAAATGCCATCCTCGCTTGTCCTGCCAGATCACCTTGCGCTTTTCCGACCATCCTCGCCGATTGGACCAGCGAGCGGCGTCCTTTCGAATTTTCCCGACGCCGGCAGGCAAAGCCGAGAGTAGAGCCAGAGAGGTGAAGCGGTTTCCTTCATAACTGGCGTCGAAGATCAGGGAGCGACCATCGGACAAGGTATGGTCGAGCGAGAGGTAGTTGCCGTATTCCGGATAGTAGGGATAAAAGGCGGTACGGAACTGGGAACGCGGGTCTTCCTTGGGAACATTGAGGCATTTCCCGTCGTCCAAGTCGAATTGGGCAGTCTCGTAGACGCCACCGCCAAGGAAACACAACTTGCCGTCTTCCAGAAATAGGTCGCCCTGCATGCTGACTCCGCTGTTCACCTTGCCGGACAGGCTCCCGGAAGAGTCGTTCCTCCACTTCAGCTTGCCGGTCACTGCATCAAGGGCCACAACGTGAGTCCCGTCGTAATGGGCGATTCCCGCGGCTGCGTAGACCGTCCCGTCTTCCACGATCACTCCGCCGGCCACCGGCCAAGTCGAAATGAGTTTTCCGAACATCGAGATTCGGCGTGCGCCCGGAGCCACCCGAAAGGACCAAAGTGGTCTTCCCGTGGCGGCCTCGAAGGCATACACGCGCCCGTCCGCCGAACCGGCGTATGCCCGATTGTTCCAAATGGTCGGCGGAAAGTACGTTGCGCCGCCGAGATAAGCCTTCCACTTCAGCTTGCCTTTCGAATCGATAGCCCGCAACGCACCGGTTCGGTCTCCCACGAATACAAGATCACCGGCCACCACCGGAGCAGTTGGCATGGCTCCGGAAGGAGAAGAGAAACCCCATTGCTTTTCCACCTTTCTCGGTATGGCGACGGAAGTTTGCGGCACACGTTCGTTGTTGCCTTGGTAAGTCGACCAATCGCCGCTGCGGGCATTCAAATCGACGACTTCCGCCAAGTTGCCTTGCCCCCGTTCGAAAGAAGGAACTTCCTCCCCGGGCAGAGGCAATTGGCCCGCCGAGGAAGTTAGGCTGACGTGACCATACAGCGAGAGCTGGCATCCGCACATCCAAGGGCCCCAAAAGAGTTGT
>CAXGVD010000355.1:0-3667 GCA_964012695.1 uncultured Opitutia bacterium | reverse complement strand
AGTCCGACCTCCGCACTAATCGCTGTTGTCCTTTCGGGAATTTTTCGGCAATTCAGTAAGCGGTGACTCGTTCGAGGCGTCGTCCAGGCGGAAGGAAACGAGAATGGCCCCTAGGACGGAGGCCACAAAGACATAAGCGCCCCACTCCACGGAGGCGGTGGAACCTCCGGGGAGGGTCTTTACCACCAAGACCATAAGGGCCAAGGCAAAAACCTCCGCCATGGAAAACTTTCCCGCTCGATGGGTCCAGCGCAACAAAATCTCGATACGGGGAGAAGATTGTCCCGGATCCGACGCCACCCAGTACAAGCAAAGCTTGCCGGTGGGAAACGCCACGGAAAAGAGGAACAGGACGATGGTAAGAAACGAGTCCCCTTCTTCGTAAAGCTTTCCGATTATTCCAAGAATGGAATAAGTGGCGGGCTCCAAGTCCTCGGGTGAAAACATCTTCACAAGCCAGGTGAAATTCCCCGCCTGTGGCTGTATCGTAAGCGTTGGAGCCGCCAGGCCAAGACCAAGCAGAACAGCACAGAAACACACGCTCAAACGGGTTACGTTCACCTCGCCCCCGTCCCTTCGGTCACTGCATCAAGGCGACAAGATCCTTGACGCCGGAATCGACCGGCAACGCCCGCAAAACGATCCGGCGAACGGCGCTTAGGGCATTTTTTTCGTAGGCGAACTCGTTGCGCCCGACACGCAGTTTCCCCAAGTCCAACTCGATTCTACCCACCTCGTCGTCGGAGGCTAGATCCACGTCCTCCACTTCCAGCGCCACTCGGCCACCCTTTTGGTAGCGCACGCGGGCGGCCTTGATGACCTTGTCGGGAGAAAGGCTTTTTCCGACAAGGTCCGTCCAATCAAATTCCACGGACAAGCCGGACCAATCGGCGATAAGAGAGTCCTCCTTCTTGTCGCTTTCGAAAACCTCGTTCCCTTGCCAGAGAATGCGGTAGCGCACATCGGGAGCACTGTCGTCACCGTCCCAAGGGTCGTTTTCCGGATTTTTGGGGAACAACTCAATTTCCGAGGCGAACAAATAATACGTCTTGCCTTCCTTCAGCTTGCCCGAGGCGATCGCAGCTCCGAACCCCGAGTCCCCACCCGACCCGCCTCCGCCGCCCTCGTCCGAGAGCAACCAATACAATCCAGCTGCCCCGACGACCAACAAAACGGTGAAAACCGCACCGAACCAAGGGGAAGGTTTCGGGGAGTCGAAGTCGGACACATTGGTCATATTCGCATCCAATCGAAACGAGTTTGGCGAGAAAACGAAAGAAGAAAAATTATTCCGCTTCGAAGCGGCCGGACCTTGGCAGGGCCGAACTGCCGCGCCGCCACTATCTTGCTAGGCACCTACACGTCGCACAAGGACACGGCCTCGGACAAACCTTCGAGGGGATCCCGCGTGGGGATGAATTCTTGCCCAACATAGCCCTTGTAACCAATCTCCAGCAAGGCCTTCATCACGGGCGGGTAATTGATTTCCTGCTCATTGTCCAGTTCGCCTCGTCCAGGATTGCCCGCCGTGTGAACGTGGCCGATGAGGTCGCCGCACTCGTGCACGCGTCGGACGAGGTCGCCGTCCATAATCTGCACGTGATAGACGTCGAAGAGAAGCTTCAGGCGGGGAGAGCCCACCTTCTTGATAATGTCGATGCAATAGTCGACATGGTCCCCCTGATAGCCCGGATGGCCCTTATTTGGATCGGAATCGTCCCGGGTGTTCAGCATCTCCAGGCAAAGGGTGACGCCCTTCTTTTCAGCGTAACCGACGATTTTCTTGTAACCCGCGACGCAATTGGCGGCCCCTTCCTCGGACGAAAGGCCATCGGCAAACCCCGTGAAGGAAATAACGTTCGGGGCACCGAAGTCCGCGGCGTCGTCGATAACCTTGCGGGTGACGCCTATGACCATGTCGTGGTGCTTGGGGTTGTTGAAGCCCTTGATGAAAGGAGGACCTTCGATCGGTAAGGTGGCGATTGCGCAGGTAAGCCCGTGTTTTTTGAGGACGGGCCAATGCTCGGGCGCAATCAGTTCCACGCTCTTGCAGCCAAGCTTTTTTGCCACTTGGCAGGTCTTCTCCACGCTCCAATGATCGGCAAAACACCAAGAAACTACGGACTGGTTGATGCGGCCGTTCCTGACTCCGACCATCCTTCTACTCTTCTTCAAGTCAGGGGGAGCAGCGGATACGCCCCCTGCGGCCAGACCTCCGGCCAAAATGCCCGCGGCACCCTTTAAGGCACCGCGACGCCCGAGGGCGGAGGCGCGGGAGAACGTTTCGACATTTTCGGAGAGCGGCTTGCTGATTTCCATGGACAGTACTTTCGGAAGAGCCAGCCTCGGTGGCAAGAAAGTTTCCTAGACAAACAACCTCTTCGTCCATGAAATGCGGGCATGACAAAGTACGCCACTCTCGCCACAACCGCATTCGCCCTTTTCCTCAGCGCCTGCTCTTCGGAACCTGAGGATGGTGACCCCGAAGCAGAGGAACAAGGAAGCTCCTCCATTCCACCGACCTCCCAAACCGGGGCGGACGCAGACGCACCCCCAGTCTCCCTCTCCAATATCGGCTCCCCGCTCAACGCTCCCATCCTCTCCGCTCACGACCTCAACGTCAGCTCCTTCTCCCTCACTTGGGGCGTACCGGAAAACTGGAGCCCCACCAACAAGCCCGGCCCTACCTACACACTCAAAATCTCCAAGAACGCGGATTTCTCCGATGTCTTTTTCACCCACGAATACGTCGCCGAAAACAACGCCACTTTCCACGGACTCGCTTCAGGCACCACCCACCACATTAGCCTAACCGCTTCTCCGCCCGAGGGAGACGACCGTTTCCTGCCGAGCAGTCCCGCCGTCGTCACCCTCGCTACTCGCTCCCTTAAAGCGAACGAGCCGGGAGGCATCATCATCACGCCCACTTTCGGCTCCGTCACCATCGAATGGCCCCCAGTCGAAGCGAAAGGTCCCATCGCCTACAACGTCGGCCTGTTCGAGGACTCGGAAACCACGAACTTGGTCAGGGAATTCGTCACCTCGGAAAGCTCACTAAACAACATACCTCTGCCCAGTCAACGCACATATTGGATGCGCTTCCTCTACGGGCCCATCGAAGACAATACTCTGGACGAAGCCTCCCTCCCCTTCGAGACCCAGTTCTTCGTCCCGGGCAACGAACTGGCCACGCCCGAAAACCTCGTCGCCCAAGTGGAGGGGGACGATGTAAGAGTGAGTTGGAATCCCATCGACAACAACCTCGCCCCCTTCCACTACAGGCTCAACGTCTATGTGGGCGAAAACCTTTCGGAAACCTACGCCAACTTCCAAATCGACCAGACCACGCGCCTGCTGGAAGACTCCAAGACCTACGGCACCTTCAACTTCGAACTCCTCGCAGAACCCGCGGATGGCAACTACAAGGACGTCGCCGGACAAATCAACTCCCTGCGCTTTGAGATGCCCGTCACCACCTACTCCCCGCCAACCTCCCCCACCCTCGTCATTTCTCCAGAAGACCCCACCATGCTCCTCGCCTCCTGGACCGCCGCAAGCGACGCCGACCCCGGTCTCCGCTACGAAATCTCCATCGCCGAAGACGGTAATCACACCACCCTAGCCGACGTCCGCATCGAGCCCTCCACCGTGACCGAAGCCGATTTCA
>CAXGVD010000354.1:0-3701 GCA_964012695.1 uncultured Opitutia bacterium | reverse complement strand
CGGCAAGGGCGGGTTCGGGAATCGCCGGAGCCCTTACGCCCGCGGACCTCTCCTTCGGTTCCGGATCCATCACCAATGTGAGCAACCCGCCCCTCGGCCAAAACGTCACCGTGACCACCGATGCCCCGCACGGCCTCGGCAACGGTTTCGTGGTGCGGGTTCGAGGCGTACTCGGCTACAAGACTGATTCCAATGCCACGGCCAAAAGGCAAGTGGACGAAAATGGCACCGTGGTGCCCGCTGGCTCTGGCCTCGTCATCGAAGCCTCCGCCAATGGCTTTTACGAAATCACCAATGTTACCGCCAACACCTTTCAACTCAAAGGTAAAAGCGGAAACGCCGACTACAAGGAAGGCGGAACATGGACCACGGGCAACGCCGGTTCCGGTTACGACACGGATGCCCACCTCCTCTTTGTCGGCGGCGGAGGCCGCGGCGCCAAGGGCGTGGCTCGAGTCTCGGGCGGCAAGGTCGTCTCCATCACTCTGACCGACGGTGGCGCGGGCTATTTGTCCGCCCCGAAAGTCGTCGTCAATTCGGGAGGTTGGAGGCGCGTAGGTTCTGGTAATTCACCTGTCAACGACGCCCTAGTTCCTGCTGGAGCGGGAATCCTGTTGGTCCGCCGCCACCCCAACGGCGTCCCTTCCCGTCTCCGAATCACGAATCCCGTGGACTGAAGAAGCCCGAAAGGGCTTGTGGCTTCGGCTGGATTATAGCAATCCCCACGCTTCCTACAATGAGATGGGGAGGATTCACTCTTAGCTGGAGGCTTCGCTCTAGCGTGACCGGAATTCTAGGGGAACTACAGGCGGTGCCGGTTATTGTGGCCTTCGTGGGTCATTTCCAGACCTCGTCGATGAAGTTGGTGAAGTCTTTGGTTAGGATTACGAGGCGGGAGACAATGAAGGCGAGGAAGAGGATGATTGCGGCCCAGAACAGTCGTAGGTTCAAGGTGATTTTCATGGGGTGCGGTGGTTGTGTTGGAGCGAGGGCGAGCGAGCGGGCTTAGTCCCTGCCCTTGTTGCGGAGCCAGCGGAGGGCGGCTTGGTAGGACCTTTGGGGCTTGGGGTTGGCTTCTCGCGAGGGCGCAATGTTGTTTCGCTTGTCGAGCCATTGGAGGGCGGCTTGATAGTCGAGGGGGAGAGCGTCGGAGGAGTCTTCCGTGGCGAGCGGATGCCGGGGAGAGCTCCGTTGGAGAGCTTCGCGTACGGCTTCGTAGTCATAAGCGGCGGCAGTTGGTGACAGAGCGGGGGCGCCTTCACGGGGGATTAAGATTTTGGAGATTGCTTCGTATGCTCTTGGTGCTGCGGGTCCGGCGGCGAGGACGGGGCCGTCGTCCAGATAGCTTTGGAGTAGCGGTTCTTCGGGGTCGCTCCATCCGATGCGGGAGCGTTGGGTGTTGTTTTTTTCCGAATTCCTTCGGTTAAGGAGTTCCCGGAGGCTAAGAAAACGGCGGGGTTCTTGCCGGGTGGGTTCGGCGGTGTGGGGCGTGGGTTCGGAGAAACCCAAGCTAGGGCCGGGATCTCCCGAGGCGGGTGAGTTGCCGCCCGGTTCGGGATCGGAGAAGCCGAGGGAGAGGCCTATGGGAGATTCGGGTGGGAGGAGCTTTGTTTCGGGGGTGGTGAAGCCGAGATTCGTTGAGGTTTCGCCAGTTGCGGGTGGCGGAGCGTAGTCGGGTTCGGAGGAGTGGAGTTTGTTCGGGGGCGGCGTGATTCCGGGTTCGCTGGTGACGGATGGTTCGTTAAGGCCAAGGCTAGGGGAGGTTTCGCCGGTAGCGGTGGTAGGAGTGGAGCCAGGCTCGGAGGAATAGAGGAGATTAGGGGGGGGGGCGTCTGGCGGGCTGGAGGTTGGAGGTTCGGTGACTCCGATTGCGGAGCCGAACTTGTTGGGCTTGGCGGAATTCGGTTCAGAGAGGTTGAGTAGGTTGGGAGATGGAACAGCTTTGTATTCTCCGGAAGTGGAGGGCGGGTTGGGTGATTCGGAGAGCGAGGTTTCTGCTTGAGAGGTTTCGTTGGCGGCGGGCGGAACGTTTTCGGGTGGTTCGGCTTCTTCGGTTGGAGGTGGTGGCGGCGAGGAGGCAGGGTAAGGGTCGTTTGGGGGGTCGTTTACTGAGGGGGAGGAGCCAGGGGGCGGGGCGTTCGGAGGCGAGGGTGAAATTTCGGCTTCTTTAGAGTGGTGGCTTCCTAATTTGGAAGGATCCGCTACCGGTGGCGCGGAGCTTTCTTCGGTGGGTTCGGGGGCGGCGCTTGATTGCCCTTCTTCAGCAGGTGAAGGTTCGGATTCCAGAGGGGCGGTTGTTCCGGTGAGGTCGAGGGGGCGTGGCTCGGCGGAGGGGATGTTTTCGGGAGGGACGGATCTTTCGGTTTGGTGTTCGCTCCCTTCGCCGCCCCTTCCTTCTTTCTTGCGGGGTAAGTCGAGGTCGGCGGAGGAGGCGTCGGGCAAGTCGGGTTTGGTGGAGGCGCAGGCCCCCAGGAAGAAAAGGATGGTGAAGAGCGATGCGACGCTTGCCCGGGGGAGGTTCATGGAACGGGTGGGTTGTCGTTTTCGGTTTTTTTCTCGGAGACGACTGCGGGGGAACCGCTGGAGGCGGTCAAGGGGTTAAGAGCTTCCACGAGGAGATCGATGGTTCCTTTGAGGGCGGGACCGGCGGGTTCTCGGGTGGAGAGGGTGAAGGTGAAGGCGCCGGAGTGGTCGTTTTGGCGCCGGCGGGAGAAGTCGAAGTCATAGAACATTTCGAAACCTTGGGATTTGCTCAGGTCTACACGTTCCAGGAGTTGGGCGACGGAGTTGTGGTCGAACTTCTGAATGAAGATTTCCATGAACTCGCCCGCCACGCTTTCGAGGGCGGCGGCGTGGTCTTCGGCTCTGGCTTTTTCGAGTTTCCCCGCCACGCTCACGCCGAAGCCTCCGGAGAGGACGGGGTGTTCGTATTGGTAGTGGGCATCGACCTTCACGTCGCCTTGGTCGGCGGAGCAGGTGGCAAGGATGCGGTAGTCGAGGAAGCGGCGAAGATCGGAGTGGAGGAGGTCTTCCAGGCGGTCTTTCTTCATGTCGGCGAAGAAACGTTTTGCGTCGAACGAGAGGGCGAAGTCGAAGGAGCCGCGGGCGAGGTCTCCGAAGTGGTCGTGTACTTCGGGGTCGTAGGGTCCGGCTTTGGAGAAGAGGTCGCGCAATTCGTCCGAGAGGAAGGAGGGAGAAGGGTCGTCGGACTGCCAGGAGGTAAGGGCAACGAGGCAGTCGTTGTCGAATCCGAGGGCGACGTGTTCGCTCTTGTGGCTGATGGAGACGTAGCCGGGCGAGGCGTGTTCGGTGACGCTCCACTCGGGGAAGGCGCTTTTGAGGTCGAGTTGGCGAAGGACAAAGTCCTTGAGTTTGGCCGAATCTTCTAGGGGGAAGACGATGGAGAAGACGACATCGCTCTCCCGTTCGTCGCGGTGGAGGTTTCCAGGGAACTTAAGGAAGTAGAGGAAGCGTGCGTCTTCGGAGACGCCGCAGGCTTTCGGGTCCCAGCAGACGTTTCGGATGAAGGGCGCCCGACGGACGAAGTCGTTGAGGATGACTTTGGGGAGGGCGACTTCCTTCATCATGCTGGCACCGTCAAAGGCGCAGGCAGCGAAGGACCCGGAGGGGACGTAGCCGAAGGCTCGGGAGTCCTTGGGGCCGGAGACGGCGGCTTTGCGGTTAGCTGTACTTTCTCCTTC
>CAXGVD010000353.1:0-3703 GCA_964012695.1 uncultured Opitutia bacterium | reverse complement strand
AGGTAGCACTAAACGCCCGTTCAACTCGAAGGCGGTGGGCACTTTCCGCAAGTCCATCCAGCGGGCTTGGGTGGGTTCTTGGGGTGCTTGCCGGTAGGGGTCTCTACGCGTCGGGTTGGCTTGTCCCCACGCTGTGAAAGAGCCTCCAAGGAGGGTCAGAATCAATGCCAACGAAGTTTTCACTTCCTAATATGTAATAGGGCCTTGGCGGTCAAGTCAACCTCCGGGTCTATTATAATTTTAGGAATCGCCGAGCGGCTCTTCATTCGCCTCGCCCGTCTGCCTGTCGTACAAGCGTTTGTAGAGTGGGCATTGCCTATACAGGTAGTCGTGCGTTCCGTCTCCCACGACGACGCCTTTGTTCATCACGAGGATGCGGTCGGCTAGTTTGAGGGAACTGAAGCGGTGGGCGATGAGGAGAGTCGTCTTGCCTTGCACCAGTTCGTTCATGGCCTCGCGAATTCTTTCCTCGTTGTCGGAGTCGAGGGCGGAGGTGGCTTCGTCCAGCACGAGAATGGGCGCGTTTTTGAAGAAGGCTCGGGCGAGGGCGAGACGCTGAAGTTGTCCGCCTGAGAGGCGGTTTCCATCTTCGCCGAGGCGTTGTTCGTAGGACTCGGTGAAATCGTCCACGAATTCATGAGCGTGGGCGGTTTTGCAGGCTTCTTCGACTTGCAAGTCGGTGCGCTTGGTGCGCCCCAGTTCCACGTTTTGGCGTACGGATTCGTCGAAGAGAAAGGGTCGTTGTGGGACGATGGCCACGGCGTCGCGGAGGGCCTTCAGGCTAAAGTCGCGCAAATCGACACCGTCCAGCAGGATTCGTCCCTCGGTCGGATCGTCGAAGCGGGGCAGGAGGCTCGCCAAAGTCGTCTTTCCTCCGCCGCTTGGCCCCACCAAGGCCACGGTTTCGCCCGCCTTTAAGGTCAGGTTTAAGTTCCTAAGTGCGGGGGCCTTGGCCGGTTCGCCTTTTTCGTCAAAATAGTGATAAGAAACGTTTTCGAAGCGGATTTCTCCCCGCAGGTTGCGAATGTCCCGAGGTTCTTCCGGTTCGGCCACGGTTTCGGGTTCGTTGAGGATGTCTTCCAACCTTTCGAGGGAAGCCAGACCCTGCTTTACCTGGTTGTGAATGCCGCCCAGTTTTTTGACGGGATCGTAAGCCATGTAGAGGGCCACGATAACGGGGACCACCTCGTCCAAGCCCACTTGCAGGCGCGCCGCCTGAAAAATGGCCGCCGCCACGCCGATGGAGGAGAGCACCTCGATAATGGGGGATAGCATGTTGCCGTACTTGACCACTTTCATGTGAGCACGCACGTACTTTTCAGAAGCTTGGCGGAAGCGGCGTTTTTCCCGCTCCTGCAAGTTGAAGGCCCGTACTTCCGTGACGGCGGAGAGGTTTTCGCTGAACACAGAGGTCATGCCGCCCGCCTTTTCCTGCATCCGCAAAGCCCGACCCATGAGAAGTTTTCCTATTCTTCGGACGGGGAACACGCACAGAGGAATCACGAGAAGGCATAGCAAGACGAAGGCCATTTGTTCGCTACTCATGGCCATGTAAACGAGTACGGAGAGAGCGCCGAGAAAGGTGACGGGCTGCTTGATCAAATCGTTCCCCACACTGGTGACGGTTCTTTGCAATTGTCCCGTGTCGGAGAAGACGCGGCTAAGCAGGTCTCCCCCCTTCTTTCGCTGAAAGTAACTGCGCGGCAGGCGTTGGAGCTTGGCGAAGACCTCGAAGCGTAACCGCTCCAGCACCCGGGCTCCACAATAGCTGATGAGGTGGGTGTTGAAATAGCCGCACATACCGCGTGCGATGAAGGCGAGAGGAAACCAAGCCACATAGAGGGCCAAGTCCCAGAACTTCGCGACCGAGCTGGCCTCTCCCGGTTCCTGAGGAAAGATTTTCGGAAAGATCTCTTTCGTCATGAACGGCAAGCCGAAACCGCTTGCCACCCCAAAACCTGCCCCACAAAGCAAAGCCGCCGCAAAGGTCTTCCAATGCGGTCGCAAAAAGGCGAAGTAGGGGAGGAGGCGTCTCACGACAACCAGCAAACCGCAAAGGCGGTCAAGGGTCGATCTCGAAACCCGCCTCGCTTTCCTTCATGAATGGCGTTGCTTGCCAGGCGCGTCTTCGTATGTTTCGGACGTTTCCATGCGGGAAAGGTCTCTCACCATTGCTCATACGGAAGCCTCCGACGGGTGGGGCGGACAGGAAATCAGAATCTTGGCCGAACTGAATTGGTTTGGGAAGGCGGGACATCGCCTGCTGGTGTTCGCTCCGAAGCATAGTTGCCTTTTGAAGAGGGCCGCCGAAGAAGGGTTCGAAACATTCCCCTATGCTTTCACTAAAAGTAGCCAGTTCGTGGACTTGCCCCGCCTGCTGGGGGATTTTCGCCGCTTGAAGCCGGACGTGGTTTGCACGCATAGCAGCGTGGATTCACGGGTCGGGCTTATTGCGGCGCTCCTTGCCGGGGTCAAGGGGCGGGTGCGTTACCGTCATGTCAGCGTTCCCGTTCGTGATACCTTTTGGAATCGCTTTCTATATCGGAATTGCGCCCGCCAGGTCGTCACCACGGCCAGCTGCATCAAGCGGCAACTTGAAGACTCCCTCGGTGCACTCCCTGAAAGAGTCTCCACCGTGGCGACAGGGGTTCGTCCCCCCGCCTTTGAGGGGGAAAGGGAGAGTGCCCGCCTCGCTCTGGCCCGTCGTCTCGATCTTCCCGAAGCCAGCCGCTTCCTGGGTTGCGTGGCCGTGTTGCGTAGCTGGAAGAGACAGGACTTGCTGATGCAGGCCTGGGACGGTCTTGCCTCTTCCTTTCCCATGCATCACCTTTTGTTGCTGGGCGGTGGCCCGGGAAGGAAGCGTTTGTCCGCCTTTCGCGAGAACCTCACAAGCGCCGCCCGCATCCATCTCGTCGGACACGTTGAAGACCCTTGGCCTTGGTTCCGAGGCATGGACTTGGCGTCGCTTCCAAGCGATAAGGACGAGGGAATACCGCAGTCCTTGCTCCAGGCCATGTTCGCCGAGTGCCCCGTGGTGGGAAGCCGGGCAGGTGGGATTCCCGAAATCGTCGAAGACGGACGCACGGGCTTACTTGCAGAAACTGGCTCGGCGGATTCCCTTGCGACGGCGTTGGAGGCTTGTCTGGGCGACAGAGACGAGGCCGGCAAGCGGGCCACCACAGCTCTTCGGTGTGTGAAGAAAAACCACACCTTGGAAGTCATGGGCGAAAAGATGCTCGTCGTCTTCCGCAATTCGCTCACGACTTAACGATAGGCTCGTTTTCTTTCCCATGAACCCGGTACTGAGAGCGTCGGACAAGGTGGCCCTCCTCCTCTACGGCAACTATGGAGATCTGTTGTTGCTTGAGCCCGTCTTGCGGCGATGTGCTGACCTCGGCATTCGTCCGGACCTTTACTGTTCCGCCGAAACCTCTTGCGTGTGGGCGGAGGACTCCCGCTTGAAACGCATCTTCCTTATGGGCGGCGGAAACCAAAAATACGCGAAGGCATCGGGTTCCAATGAAACCCAACCGGAACCGACCCTTTTAAAGCTGGGGACGCGCTACGATCACCTCTTTGATTTCTGGCCCACAGGTCGCGCCCACAAACTTGCCTGGCGCTTGCGGGCCAAACAAAAGTATACCTGGACCAGTCGCCAGTGGTCCCGCCGCTTTGTTCGCCGCTTCATTTACGACCACCTTCG
>CAXGVD010000352.1:0-3705 GCA_964012695.1 uncultured Opitutia bacterium | reverse complement strand
AAGGGTGAAGGCTGTCTGCAGGCGGACTCCGGGATTTTCGTCGTTCACGAGAGCGGCGGCGGCCTTCACCAGCTTGGGGCTCGCGTTCGGTCGCGCCAGCAGAGGCTCGGCCACGCGCAGGGCGGTGATGCGAACCTTTGGGTGCTCGTCCTTTAATCCCGCCGCAAACGTCTCCTCGTCACCCGCCTCCAAACCATCCAAAGTCCGTAGGGCGTGGATTCGGGCCAAGTGGTTACTGGAGCCTTTCGCCAGGGCTACAAGAAGTGGAACGGCCTTGTCGCCGCGACGTTGGACGAGAATGCGTTGAGCCGCGTCCCGCGTCCATCCGTTTGGGCTCTCCAAGGCAGAGACGAGCTTCTCGGCAGAAGCACCCTTCAACCCTGGCGAAGCGTAGTCCGGCTTCGTCCCGCCCTCCCGGACAATGCGCCAGATGCGGCCTTGCGTAACATGGTCGTCCAATTTCCGCTCGATGATTTGCTTGCGTAGGAAAGTGGTGACGTAAACCTTGTGCTGAAGAATTCCCCGGTACATGTCCACGATATATAGGCAGCCATCCGGTCCCGTGTAGGCATTGACGGGACGAAAACGTTCGTCCGTGGAGCAAAGGAACTCCCGCTTACCCCATTTCTCGTCCGCCCAAGTTATGTGATCGGAAGTGATTTCGATGCCGCCCTTCTCACCCAACTTGAAGTAGGAAACGGCGTTTCCCGCTGGCTCGGGCACGAAGGCGCCGCCGCGGAAGTCCTCCGGAAATTGATGACCACGATACACGGTGGGACCGCAAACCGCCGTGACACGAGCCAGCCTACCGTCGTTCATAAGCATGTTCGACTGGTAGCCTCGGTTGATGCCAGGGTTCACCCGAATTGAAAATATTTCTGAAGTGTTCACGACCCGGGCTCCGATACCCCACTTGGCCGAATATGACTTGTTGCGGGACAAGTAGTGAGCGGGAATCCAGTCAGCGTGCAGGTAGCTGGAATTCGAGTTGTAGAAGAGGCGTCCGTAATCGTCCTGGCAAAGGCCCCACTGCCCCCGAAAAGCCGTCTTGTCCTCCTGCAGCTTGCCGTCCTCGTCGAAGCGGAAGCGACGCCCTGACTTGGCGTTGTAAATCCAGTTGTCCAAAGCGGGAAGCAAACCGTTGTCCGTGTGCTCCACCGGTCCTTGCCGGGCAAAGTTGTCGAGCAGCTTGGTCTTCTCGTCGCAAACAAGGTCGCCATCCGTATCTCTGCACAACCACAGGAAAGGCGGTTCTGCCACGAGCACACCTCCGCCCGGGGCGAAACCTATCGCCCGAGGCATCTGCAAATCGTCCAGGAAGACCGTGGCCTGGTCCATGCGACCGTCCCCATTCTTGTCCTCCAAAACGGAAACGCGCCCAGTCCGGGCGTTCTCGCCCGTACCATCTACATTCGGCATGTAGGCCCGCATCTCCACCACCCAAAGCCGCCCGTCGCCGTCCCAACGCACCTCCACGGGAGTCTGCACCATCGGCTCCGCCGCCACCAATTCCACCCGGAAGCCTGGCGCCACCTTGAAGGTCTTCATTTCCTCCTCGGGAGAAAGCAAAGGAGCAGCCGGCACCTTCATGTCCCGCCAAACCTCCTCCATGATATGTCCCCTGCGGTCGCCCCGCTGGGCATCAACGGGACCCGCAAACCAAAGCGCGGCGACGCAGACGGAAAGAAAAGCGGAATGACGACAAATCTTCATATGGAACAAAAAAACGAACTTCATGCCCTGACGCAACCAAACGGTCAAAGCGAATGCGCAAGACTGAAACGCATTCCAAGACTCGAGCTCAATCCTCAGACGAGCCGACGAAGTCGCGTTCGCCTTCTCCTT
This sequence comes from uncultured Opitutia bacterium, assembly GCA_964012695.1. Lineage (GTDB taxonomy): Bacteria > Verrucomicrobiota > Verrucomicrobiia > Opitutales > Seribacteraceae > CAXGVD01. The sequence goes on along the minus strand of CAXGVD010000352.1, from coordinate 1,860 downwards.
CGTCACCCTCGCCGAGACCGAACCAAGCGGCTACGGCGGGATAAAAAAAATTAAGGGCGTCGCTGCAGGCGGGGTCCTCCCCGTCGACATAGGCGAACTTCAGGTGATCACCCGCTCGATATCCGACGATTACGAAGCCGTCGAAATACTCCTGTAAGTTGCCCAGAAAAACCCCTTCGAAGGTCTTTCTAAATTGTTCGAAGTTCTCTTGGCTCATGTCTTTATTCGTTTTCTTCTCCATGAAAGTTTCCGTTGTTTGGTGAAGGTTCTTGAAGGGTCACGCCGAACGATCGGAGACAACTTCCCCATTCTTAACGCAACAGCATACCGGAGCATCCGGACATATGGCGTCCTCCCGAAAATTTCCTCTAAAAAATAGGAGGGGGTAATCCGAAAGACGGGCACTCCTGAAAATGGTGGTTGCCTTTGTCTTGTTCGTTGATTCAAGGGGTGTCCCCCGAGAGGAACTAGTCTTTGAAGTACGTATTTATAACCGGAGGTGTCGTTTCTTCCTTAGGGAAGGGGTTGACCGCCGCATCTTTGGGCGCGCTGTTGGAGCAACGGGGACTAACCACCCGGATCCAGAAGTTCGACCCCTACCTGAATGTCGATCCGGGCACCATGAGTCCGTTTCAGCACGGCGAGGTGTACGTTCTCGACGACGGTGCGGAGACCGACCTCGACCTAGGGCACTACGAACGCTTCACCTCGGGCAAGCTCTCCCGCTTCAACAACCTGACCTCTGGGCAGATATACGAGTCAGTCATCCGTAAGGAGCGGCGCGGCGACTACTTGGGCAAGACGGTGCAGGTCATTCCCCACGTCACCAATGAAATAAAGGATCGGATACACGCCGCAGGGGAAGGCGTGAATGTGCTCATCACGGAGATAGGCGGCACCATCGGGGACATCGAGGGCCTCCCCTTCACTGAGGCAATGCGCCAGTTCGCCATAGACGTGGGACGGGCCAACGTGCTGTTCATTCACGTCACCCTGCTCCCCACACTACGGGCTGCTGGCGAGCTGAAGACCAAACCCACCCAGCAAAGCGTGGCCAAGCTCCGCGAAATCGGCATACAACCCGACTTCCTCATCTGCCGCACCGAGCGTTCAATCAACGACGAGCTTCGAGAAAAACTCAGTCTCTTCTGCAGCGTACCGAAGGAAGCTGTGATCGAGGAAATGGATGTTGAGGACTCAATATACGAACTCCCACACATGCTCCGCAAGGAAGGCTTGGACGACCTCGTGGTGCGGGCCCTCGGCCTCGACGCGCCAGCCCCGAAACTAGACGAGTGGGAGGAAGTCGTGCAGCGCCTCAAGAACCCCAAGCATCACGTCCGCATCGGCATGGTGGGCAAGTACATGGACTTGCAGGACTCGTACCTCTCGGTCAACGAGTCCGTAGCCCACGGCGGCATCAGAAACGACTCCAAGGTGGAAATCCTCCGCATCGACGCCGAGGACATCGAGCGCGACGGGGCCCCCGCCCACTTAGACGGCTTGGACGGAGTACTCGTGCCCGGAGGTTTCGGCGACCGCGGCACGGAAGGCAAGGTGTTGGCAGCGCGTTACGCACGCGAAAACAAAATCCCTTACTTCGGGCTTTGCCTCGGGATGCAAATCGCGGTGATTGATTTCGCCCGCAACGTAGCGAACCTTGAGGGCGCCAACAGCACGGAATTCGCCCCTGACTCCGCCCACCCCGTCATCCACATCATGGAGGACCAGAAGGAGGTCACGGACAAAGGTGCCACCATGCGCCTCGGAGCCTGCCCATGTCGCCTCTCCCGCGACTCGCTCTCTTACGCCGCCTACGAACGTGAAGACGTTTCCGAGCGACACCGCCACCGTTTCGAG
>CAXGVD010000351.1:0-3714 GCA_964012695.1 uncultured Opitutia bacterium | reverse complement strand
TGATGGGTTTGGCGTGGGCCAGCTTGAGGTTGAAGTGATGGAGCTTCTGCTCTTCGCGTTGGTGATAATGGAAGTCGGGCCGATTGAGAAACACCACGCCCGTGAATCGGGCCACGCCCGCCGCATGCGCTTTGTCCGGCTTCATACCGAAACATTGTTGCAGATCGGCCGCGGGCTGACCGAGATTGTCGCAGTACAGGCCGACTTTCGTCTTCACCGGGACCAGCTTGGCGAAGGCCTCGGGCAGTGTGTCGCCGTACACCGCCCGCAACGACAGTTCGGGTTCCGTGAAACGTCCGTGGCGTCCGCCCCTTTTCATGCCCTCGACATAACGTCGCACGGCGGGCAAGGGCTCCACTCTCTTCACTTGCTCGGGATCGAGGTATCTGGACACCGCTCGCTGGAAACCCTCCCCTGTGTCCATGAAGAAGTAAATTCGCCAGTGCAGGCGGCGCTCGTGCGTCACCATCACCCAAGGCGGGTCCATCATGCGGATGAATCCGTCCTTGTATTCGCCCACGAAGGAAAACTCCTTGCCAGCGACGAGGTTTGCTCGCTCCCGATACAAGGCCACTCCCGCGCCGCGCGTGGAAGCCCCGCCTTGCTCCAACTCTATGGACAGGGCCGCCTCGACGGCGGCATTCATCGTGAAGAAACAGAGACCGAAGGAAATGAGTTTCATCGTTTGGAACTCTTCCGAGGCACGGCGTCGTTGTCTCGCTTACCCTCGCTTTGCATCAGTGCAAGGAGGAGCTCGACGGTTTCCGGTTTGGAGCTGAAGAGGTCGTTTGCCTCGTTCGGGTCGGTGGCGAGGTTGAAGAGTTCGAGTTTCGCTTTTTCGCCCGAGCCGTGGCGGATGAGTTTCCAGTCGCCTTCGCGCAAGGCGTCGGATCGCCCACCAGGGCCTTTGACGTACAGGATGCGAGGCGCGGGTGTTTTGATTGCACCTGTGAGGATGGGCCAAATATCCTCGCCGTCCCACTTGAGGTCCTGCTTCGGTTCGTGACCGATGAGCTTGCAGAGGGTCGGCATCCAGTCGATGACATGCAGGGGCGCGTTCACTTTGCGAGGTTTCAGTTTCGCGGGCCAATGCAAGAAGGCCGGGGTGCGGATGCCGCCCTCGTAGACTTGACCCTTCTTGCCGCGCAGGGGCGTGTTCAGGCCGACCTTACGCGCTTTCTCCACGGTATGCGGATACAGGCTGTTCGGGCTGGCGGCAAGGTGTCCGCCGTTGTCCGAGAAGAACAGGACCAGCGTGTTGTCGCTTTGGCGGGCTCGGACGAGTGCCGCGATGATCCGCCCCACGGAGTCGTCAAGGTGTGTCACGCAGGCGGCGTACTGTCGGCGGTCCTTGGGGATGTGCTGGCAGCGGTCGAGCCACTTCCGGGGTTCGTCAATCGGCACATGCGGCGCTGTGAAGGGCACGTAAGCGAGGAAAGGCCCGTCGCGTTTCTGCTCGATGAAACGGATGGTTTCCTCGGTGATGAGGTCAGTGACATGTCCTTCCTGCTCGATGAGTTCGTCATCCCGGTGCCAAGTCACCGAATACGGACCAGGCTTGTAGAGATGGTTCCACGGGTTCACGCCGCCCGCCAGAGAACCATGCGAACGTCGGAAGCCGAATTGCAACGGCCCCCATTTCTTCTTCGAGCCCAAGTGCCATTTGCCGGAGATGAACGTGTCATAGCCTTTGGACTTCAAGGCGGAGGCGAGCGTCGCCGTGCCGAAGGGCAAAACCAGCTCGTTCTGCGCAGTGGTGTTTCCGAAGCGGCTCCAGTAGCGCCCCGTCAGCAACGCCGCCCGCGTGGGCGTGCACATCGGAGCCACGTAATGCGCGTCCAGTTCCACCCCCGCCCGGCAAAGCTTGTCGAGGTTCGGCGTGGGAATGGGCGAGCCGTGATACCCCACGTCCGCCCAGCCGAGATCGTCGGCCACCACGATGAGCAGGTTGGGCTTGTTCGGAGCGGCCCCGGTTCCGCGGAAGTTCGGGAGAAGGGCGAGAGAGAGACCGAGAACGAGCAGGAGCGGTTTCATGGAGGGCTAGTCCTGAATCACTTTCTTGTCTTTCCACGGGCGCCACTCGAAGGTTTCGCCAAGGAATCGCGGGCGTAGGTTTCGGGCTTTGATTCCCATTGCTTGGGGAGCGAACGTCCGGGGACTGCGGGACCGGAATTTCCGCAGTTGTTCGGTGAGCGCGTCGTCCTTCGCCAGGTTGTGGTGTTTGTCCGGGTCCGTGGTCAGGTCGTACAGTTCTTCTTCGTTGGGGGCGTGCCGGACGTAGCGCCACTTTTGGTTGATGAGGCTGAATCGGCCCGGGGCCAGGGTCTGGATCACGGTGCGGTCCTTGGCCTGCGCGGGGTCCTTCAAAATGGGCGCCAGGGAAACGCCTTCGTTGCGTTTGTTGACCGGGAGGCCGGCCAGCTCGACGAGCGTGGGGTAGGTGTCCAGCAGGCTGACGGTGGTGTCGATCAAGGCGCCTTTGGCAACTCCCGGACCGGCCCAGATGAACGGAACGTTGGAGGTGCGTTCCCACAGGGTGTGTTTGGCCCAGGCGAACTTTTCGCCGAGGTGGTAGCCGTTGTCGCTCCACAAAACGATGATCGTGTCGTTCGCATGAGGACTTTTCTCCAGAGCGTCGAGTACGCGGCCAATCATTGCGTCGGCGTAGGACAAGGCGGCCAAGTACCCCTGCACGGCCTGTTTTTGCGCCTTCGCCGTCACGATTTGGTCATGCGCGCGTAGCTTGCGGGCCAAGGCCTTCTTCTTGGCCGCGGGCGGCAGGTCGTCGAGGTCGCCCTTCAAGGGCTTGGGGGTCTTGACGTCCTTGAGCGGATAGAGGTCGAAATACTTCTGCGGAACGTAATTGGGCTTGTGCGGGGCGTAGAGCCCGAAGCCGAGAAAGAACGGTTTGTCGTAAGTCTTGCCCAGGAAATCGACGGCCCACTGCGTGCAAAGGGAGTCGGCCATTTTCGCTTCGTCTTCGTTTCGGAGCGGTCCCCACTCCAGGTGCGAATCGACCTTCGGCCTCGTCGGCGCGTCGGCTACTCGCAAACGCGGCTTGCCCGAAATTTTGGCGACGACGGGGCTGTACGGGACGAACTCCGGCAGGGGAGCGGGCGCCTCCCAGGACATCAGTCCCCAACCCCGTTTCTTCAGCTCCGGGTTCCAGTGGAAATAAGTATCCCACCCGCGCATGTCGATGAAGCCGGGCATGTGGTGGTAGAGCTTTCCACCGCCGGCGGTGTAGTAACCGTGACGTTTGAACCACGCGGGCAAGTCGATGATTTCCGGATGGTTCTGCTTGGCGAAGTGCGGTTCGTCGTAGTAACAGCCCGTGCTGCTCAGATCCCGTCCCGTCAACAATGCGGTTCGCGACGGGGCGCAATACACGGCGGACGCATGGGCGTTGCGAAACGCCGCGCCGCGCCCGGCCAACCTGTCGAGGTTCGGCGTCTTCGCCTGATTGCCCCCGAAACAGCCGACCCAATCGTTCCAGTCGTCCACGGAGATGAACAATACGTTGGGCTTTCCGTTGCCCGGCGCCGCAACGCCTGCGGCGGGGAATAGCAGACCGGCGAGAAGGAGAAGCTTCGGCAGGTTCATTTCCGTGGCTTGCGTTTTCGGGGGGCGGGTACGGGTGGTTTGGAGGGGTGCGGTTCGATGGGGTCGAAGAAGCGCATGTTCTTGCCCACGCGGTCGTAGTCGCCGAGGTCT
>CAXGVD010000350.1:0-3718 GCA_964012695.1 uncultured Opitutia bacterium | reverse complement strand
TGACCTCGGTTTTTCAAATTTGGGCCAAAAAAACGCAGCGGGCCGAACAAGCCGGCTTTCGCTATCTTTTCTTTCACGTTCTCTCGGGGCTCCTTCTGCTCGCAGGTATCATTTTCCGATATCATGAGGTCGGAGGAGAGAATGCATTTGCCATGGTCTCGATGACCATGGCTTTCGAGGATGGCGACCTGTATGCGCAGTTAATTCTTTTTGCGATTGGAATAAAATGCGCCTTCCCATTCTTTCACGTTTGGTTGACTGATGGTTATCCCGAGGCAACCCCAACGGGAGCTGTGTTTCTCTCCGCATTCACCTCCAAGGCTGCAATTTGCATAATGGCGCGTCTTTTCGTGGGCACCGACTTCCTAATCACCGTAGGAGCCGTCATGGCCATGTTTCCCATTTTCTATGCGGTCATAGAGAATGACCTTCGACGGGTGTTGGGATACAGTATGATCAACCAGATTGGCTTCATGGTGGTTGGGATCGGAATTGGCACCCCATTGGCGGTTGACGGAGCCCTCGCTCACGCTTTCAACGACGTTCTGTTCAAAGGCTTGCTTTTCATGGCCATGGGAGCCGTTCTCTACCGAACCGGCGAAATTCGTGGTTCCGAATTGGGAGGGCTTTACCGGACCATGCCTTGGACCACGGGTTTGTGCATAATCGGTGCGGCTTCCATCTCTGCGTTCCCTCTCTTCAGTGGTTTTGTCAGCAAGTCCATTATCATGGTTGAGGCTGCGCGGGGTAACCATTACATAGTCTGGTTGTGCCTGCTTTTTGCCTCGGCTGGCGTTTTTCACCACGCGGGGATCAAGATACCCTTCTTCGCTTTCTTTGCCCATGATTCCGGACGCCGACCGAAGGAGGCTCCCCTCAACATGCTCATTGCCATGGGGATTGCCGCCTTCATGTGTCTTTTCATCGGCTGTAATCCCCAATGGCTGTACGCTATGCTTCCCGGTGGAGCCGCCGGCTATCACCCCTACGACGCCACGCACGTCATTACACAAACCGAAATTCTGCTTTTTTCCGCACTGGCCTTTACCTTGCTCAATCTATGGAAGCTTTATCCGCCTGAGCTCAAGTCGGTTAACCTCGACGTCGATTTCTTCTATCGCAAAGCCGGCCGTTTCTTCCTCGCCGCCATGGCCGCCTTCTGGAACCCAATCAACGAGAAGGCCCACGCCTTTTTCGTGGGTGGCCTCACCGCCAAGCTCGGGGCCTTCACCGCCCACGCCCCCGCTGTCTTCCTGCGTTGGTTCGTCCGCCCCCTTCGGGCCCTCGGCTTCTTCCCCGACAAGACCGAAGACGAAACCGTGGCCGCCCTGGAGGAACGAGGCGACCTTGGCATCCACCCCGTAGGCCTGACCGCCCTGCTTGGCCTGACCGGCTTTCTTGTCTTCCTCCTGCTGGCGAGGTGATTGGAGAGCCGGGCGCTTAGGCGGAAGCCAGTCGGGCTTGGTTTGACTTCTCCTTTAACGCTTGAGGAACTGGCAAAGTCATAAGCTTCGATAAAATCAAGTCGGCAATAGCCGAACTGTCAGCGGCGGACCTGCGGTCTTGGGCTTAATTATTTCTAGGTTGATTTGCATTTAAGGTCTCGTGACGTCTTCGTTTCCCATTCCTTCGCCATCAAGTATTGGATGGTTTAGCCGACTGTGATCTCAAAATTGTGGACGTGGTCCCTGCCGATGGGAAGTAAGCCTCTTCCACCGATGATTGAAACTTGCCCCGTCCGTCTTCCCGGGTTTGCTTGTTCGGGTGAGCCAATGGGTGTGGAGCGCAGGGAAGTCGATCGCATGGGGAGCGTGTGCACTGTTGTTTTTTGCCTGCGGTGTTATCGAGCGCGAGCGCAACCGGATTCCGTCCGAGCGGGTTTGGGCTAAGGTGAAGGTGGAGGCGGGCAAGCATGGGTTGGACGCGGGCTTCGTTTACGCTATTTGTCACGCCGAGAGCAGTTTGGACGCGAATGCCGAAACCTCCGTGGCTCGGGGCATGATGCAATTGACGAAGGGGGCGTGGACGGACGTTACCGACAAAAGCTACCGCCTCGCCTTCGACTGGGAGACGAATGTGGAGACGGGAGTGTTGTACCTCGCCCGCCTTAAGAAGATGCTTGGGAAGGCGGGCGTATTCAGCTATCCGCGTCTGGCCGCCAGTTATCGCTACGGGTTCGGGGCGTTGAAGAAGCAGGAGTTCTTGGTCAGCAAGATGAAGCCACCCGTGAACCGCATCTACCGAAAGCTTTTCGCGGGCGAGATGCGTCCCGTAGACCTGCCCGAGTAGGAAGCTGATGGGTTCCGCAACCGAAGTCGAACGTCCCGCTCCGGGCTCTCCCCCGCTGGAACCGCCGTCCGCGTTCGAGCCCGACCTGAGCGCCTTTCTCGTGTGGGCGCAGTTGGAGCGGGGCTTGTCGAAGAACACCGTGGAATCCTACGAACGAGACCTCGCCCAGTGCGCCTTGAGCCTCGCTGATCAGGGAGTCGATGACTGGCGTACGGCTTCCGGCGATTGCGTTTCCGCTTGGGTGTCTTCCCTGACGAGGAACGGTTACGCAGTTTCCAGCCTCGCCCGCAAGCTTTCTGCCGTCCGGATGCTGGCCCGCTTCCTGGTGGCGGAGAACCTTCGGGCCGACGACTTCACCGAGTTACTTACCAACCCCCGCAAAAGCCGTCGCCTGCCGGACCTTCTTTCGATTGAAGAAATGGAAAGACTTTTGGAGTCGCCGGACACCAACGTTCCGCTCGGCAAGCGTGACAAGGCTATTCTGGAGTCCATGTACGGGAGCGGGCTCCGAGTGTCGGAAATCTGTACCCTGCCCATGACGGCGATGGACTGCGAGGAAGGTTTCGCCCGAGTGTTCGGCAAGGGTTCCAAGGAGCGTGTGGTGCCTGTGGGACGAGCCGCCGCCCAAGCCGTCCGCAACTACTTGCATGGAGGCCGCCCTCATCTCGTGAAGGACGGTACGGGAGGGGAACTCTTCCTAAGCATGCGGGGCAAGGCGATTTCTCGCAAGATGGTCTGGGTACTGGTGAAGGAGCACGCTAAACGCGCGGGCATCGAAAAAAACGTTAGTCCGCACCTTTTGCGTCATTCCTTCGCCACCCACCTGCTAATGGGCGGCGCGGACGTCCGTTCCGTGCAGGAAATGCTTGGGCACGCCGATGTGAGCGCCACCCAAATCTACACCCATGTGGAGGGGGAGCGGCTTCTCGACGATCACGCTTTCCACCATCCGCGCGCTCGGGCTTGATTCATGGAGTGGACCTGACTTTTTTCCGTTGTGCGCAAAATAGGTTTGAAAGGATGGGGCGGGGGCGTTGTTAAGACTGGCCCGTGAAGGTGACGGTTTTTGTATCTCCGAAACCCACGGTTCTGGATCCGCAGGGAGCCGCCGTGGAGCATGCGATGAAAAGTCTGGGGCACGACTCCGTGAGAGGCGTGCGCGTGGGCAAGACCGTCACGTTCGAGATGGACGGGGAGGACGACGCCTCCACCCGGGAAAAGCTGCACGAGCTTTGCGACGGCTTGCTCAGCAACCCCATCATCGAGGACTTTCGTTACGAAATCGACGCCTCGTGAAAATCATCCGCTACCTGGACGAGGAAGGCGAACTGGGTTTCGGCCGCATCGACGAGATGGGCGGCGTCTTTCGAATCAAGCAACCGGAGCCCGGCAGGTTCGAGCCTACCGAAGAACCCATCCAACCGGGCCG
>CAXGVD010000349.1:0-3724 GCA_964012695.1 uncultured Opitutia bacterium | reverse complement strand
AGATGTCGTACTCGGCCTCGGGCAGGTTGATTTGGGCGAAGAAGGGCTGGCGGTCCTTGAGTTCGTCCCACTGGGCGGTGTCGTAGAGCTTGCCCTCGTTGACGAAGTTGAGGTCCAGCTTGCCGGTGCCCATCTCCTCCTTGCCGAGGTGGGTGAGGTTGGCGGTGTAGTAGCCCACGTCCTTGAGGCGGTGGGTGATGGGGCGGATGCCCGGCGGGAGCTTGAAGTCGTCGTCCCGGTGGGAGCGCATGTGGTGGGTGTCGGTGGTGGTCTGGTACATCCCCAGCATGAAGCACGAGCGGCTCGGGGCGCACACGGGCGAGGTGGAGAAGGCGTTTACGTAGCGCACGCCCTGCCCGGCCAGCGCGTCCAGGTTCGGCGTGGCCACGTTGGCCTGCTCGTAGCAACCGAGGTCGTTGGAGAAGTTCTCCCCGACAATCCAGAGGATGTTCGGCCGCTTGGCCGCGCACAGGCTTCCGGCGGAAAGAATTCCAGCGAGTAGGGCGAGGCCAAGCGCCGGCAGGCTGTTCCTAGAGATGGATAAGCTGTTTTGCAGACGCATGAATTTTTGCAGTGGGTCGTTCATTTCGTAGTCGAAGCAAGGTAACTGACACAAGGTCTTCTCCACAGTCGCGTCAAGGGTGGACGTGGCGGGAATGCGCTACGGAAACGCACGGCCGACGAGTAAGACAAACTGAGTTCCTGGTCGACCAGTGACGGGAACGTCCTCGCCGCGGGGCTAGGCGAGGATACCTTGGACGACCTTGCCGTGGACGTCGGTGAGGCGGAAGTCCCGGCCGGAGTAGCGGTAGGTGAGCTTCTCGTGGTCGATGCCGAGCCGGTGGAGGAGGGTGGCGTGGAGGTCATGGACGTGGACGCGGTTTTCCACGGCGTGCATGCCGACCTCGTCGGTGGCGCCGTAAGTGAGACCGCCGCGGATGCCGCCACCCGCGAGGAACATGGAGAAGCCCGTGTGGTGGTGGTCGCGCCCGGCTTTCTTCTTGTCCTTGTTCTTGCCGACTTGGGAGTAGGGCGTGCGGCCGAACTCGCCACCCCAGACGACGAGGGTCTCGTCGAGCAGGCCGCGGTCCTTGAGGTCACCGAGGAGAGCGGCGGTGGCGCGGTCGGAGTCGGCGCACAGCTTGCGGTGGCGGTTGTTGTTGTCGCTGTGGGTGTCCCAGGGTTGCTTGCTGCCCTTGTCGACATAGTACACTTGGACGTAGCGCACGCCGGCCTCGCACAGACGGCGGGCGAGCAGACAGCTCTGGCCGAACTTGGTCTTGCCGTAGCGCTCGCGGGTGGCCTCGGTTTCGTGGGAGACGTCGAAGACTTCGGAGGCTTCGGCCTGCATGGAGTAGGCCAGCTCCATGGCCCGGATTTGGGTGTCGAGCCCGGCCTCGTTTTCGCGCTGGGCGAGGTGGAGCTTATTGAGGGCGCCCACGAGGTCGAGCTGGCGGCGTTGCTCGGGGAGGGAGAGGTGGGGGTGGCGGAGGTTGGCGATGAGCTTGTCCACGGCCATGTCGTTGACGTCGATGGCGGTGGCCTGGTGTTCGCCGGGGAGGAAGCCGTTGGACCAGAGCCGGGGGCCGACCACGGGGCGTCCGGCGGTAAGGGCGACGTAGCCGGGCAGGTTCCGGTTCTCCGTGCCGAGCCCGTAGGTGACCCAGCTTCCGAGGGAGGGGCGGATGGGCTGGGGGTTGCCTGAGTGCATGATGAGAAGGCCGGGCTCGTGGTTGGGCTGGTCGGTGTGCATGGAGCGGATGACGCAGAGGTCGTCCGCATGACGGGAAAGGTGAGGGAACAGCTCGCTCATAACCAAGCCGCTCTGCCCGTGGGCGGCGAACTTGAAGGGGCTGGGCATGAAGCCGGTGCTGTTCTTCTTGCGGGCGGCCTGCTCCTTGGGGACTTGACCTTCGTGCTTGGCGAGGGCGGGCTTGGGGTCGAAGGTGTCGACGTGCGAGGGTGCCCCGTTCATGAAGAGGAAGATGACCCGCTTGGCCCGGGGCGCGAAGTGCGTGAGGGGAGCCGGCGAGGCAAGTAGGCCCGCTTGGCCGAGAGCCCCTGCAAGGCCGAGGACGCCGAAGCCGCCGCCGAACCGGCAGATGGCTTCGCGTCGGGTGAGCAATGGGCTTAGTGCGGCGAGTGGGTTCATGGTTTATAGGGCTTGTCGGGCCTATGGGTCGACTCAGTCCAGCCAGGCGAATTCGTTGGTGGCGAGCAGGGCTTGGGCGTAGTCGTGGAGGGCGCCTTCGGCGAGGAAGCTTTGGCCCAGGGCCAGTTCCTGTTCCTGCGGCGGCCGGCCGAAGAGGATGGCGTAGGTCCGGCGGATGCGGGCGGCGGCGTCTTCGCCCTCGGCTTCCGTTTTGATGCGTTCGGCGAGGAGCTTGGCCTGCTTTACGAAGAGCGGGTGGTTCATCAAGAAGAGCTTCTGCAGGGGCGTGGTGGTGGGCGTGCGGCCAGGGCTGTGCAGGTTGGGGTCGGGGAAGTCGAAGAGGGCCAGCATGGGGTCGAGCTTGAGGCGGCTCACCCGGACGTACACGGCCCGACGGGCGACGTCGGGGGCGGAGGCTTCGTAGGACTTGCCGCCGATGGCCCGGTCAAGACTCCCAGCGGCGGCGAAGGTGGCGTCGCGCAACATCTCCACGCTGAGACGGCGGCGGCCCATGCGCCAGTACAGTTCGTTGGCGGGGTCCAAGGTCAGCTTGGCGGGGACGGCGTCGCTGCTTTGGCGGTAGGTGGAAGAGAGGACGATTTCCCGGACCAGCCACTTGAGCGACCATCGGCCCTCCTCCATGAAGCGCGCGGCAAGGTCGTCAAGCAGGTCGGGGTGGGTGGGCTTTTCGCCGAGGGCGCCGAAGTTGCTGGTGGTGGCCACCAGCGGGCGGCCGAGCAATTCGCCCCAGACGCGGTTCACCCACACCCGCGCCGTCAACGGGTTGTCCCGGCTGACGAGTGCTTCGGCCAGTTCCAGCCGTCCGCTGGTTTTGGCGCCGAACTCCCGGCGCTTGCCGCCTCCGAGCACAGTGAGGAAGCCGCGCGGCACGGTGTCGCCGGGCGTCTTCACGTCGCCCCGGTCGTACACCGGCAGGTTGCGCATAGACTTCGAGTCGCGCACGAGGTGCATGGCGCCGCCCGGCTGCTTGTCCTTGGCCTGTTTGCCCTCGGCGCCTTGCGGCAGGGGCTTGTTGTACAGCTCGGTACTGGCGAAGACGCCGGCCAAGGCGTAGTAGTCGCTGGTGGGGATGGGATCGAAGAAGTGGTCGTGGCAGCGGGAGCAGGCAACGGTGAGCCCAAGCACGCCGCGGGAGAGGGTGTCCACGCGGTCCTCCCATTCGTCGGCCATGACGGCAAGGTCGTTGCGGCGGTAGTACTTGGGGCCAAGTCCCATGAAGCCGAGGGCGGCGCGGTCCTTGCCCGGGTCGTCGGGAAACATCAGGTCAGCGGCGAGCTGGCGGCGGAGGAACTCGTCGTAGGGCAGGTCGTCGTTGAGGGCGTGGATGACCCAGTCCCGGTACATCCAAGCGTTGGGGTAGGTGAGGGACTTGTTGTTGCCTACGATGTGGGCCTGGTCCTCGGCGTAGCGGGCCACGTCCAGCCAGAGCCGGGCCCAGCGTTCCCCGAAGGCGGGTGAGGCCAGCAGTTCCTCGACGTAGACTTCGTAGGAAAGGTCTTCGGCCTTGGCGAAGTCCGGCGGCAGCCCCGTCAAGTCGAAGGCGGCCCGCCG
>CAXGVD010000348.1:0-3725 GCA_964012695.1 uncultured Opitutia bacterium | reverse complement strand
AGGAGGCGTCCGAGAGGTCGGCGGTGCTTCCGACAACCAAGGTGACGGAGCTTGCGCGGGGGGCGAAAAGGCGGAAGCGGGTCTCGCCGTCCTCCACCCTGACGCCGAACCAGCCCTCGGGAACATGGCGGGCGGCAAGGGCTGCGAGATCTGGCCCAGGCGGAAGCAGTTCCGGTTCGCACCCGCCTGGCAGGAAGAGGAAGTTGCGGGCCCCGGGAAGGGAGGTTTCCACGTTCGGAGCTTCGTCAGGCGGGTCCGCCCATTCGCCGCTCTCGGTGACGAACTTGAAGGAGAAGGGGGCGAGGTTTTCCATGTCTAGGCGAGGTTTCCTCAGGACGAGGAGGTCGGCTCCCTCGGGAGACAAGCGCCACTCCTCCGCTCCTCTCGCCCTTTCCCAGCCGTTGAAGCTACCCGCCAGATAAACTTTCAGGCCGGGACGGAGGAGCAAGGGAAACCGTTTCCTCTCCAACACGAAGACGAACTCCTCACCAAGATGGGCGTAGCCGCAGAAGCGGGCGCGTTCCCAAACGTCAGTTTCACTCACGGAATTTAAATGCATTGCGCGCGAGAGAGTTTCCGCCAATCGAAAAACTTTGTCTGGCCCGCCCGTCTCGTTAAGTTGAAGCCGCATGTCTGCTAGAGAGAAGGAAAAGGTGTTGGCCGCCCTGTCGGGAGGGGTGGATAGCGCCGTGACGGCGTCCCTACTGAAGGAGACGGGCCACGAGGTGGAGGCCGTCTATGTGAAGACTTGGGCTCACGAGAAAGACCCGCTGGGCGAATGCCCGGGGGCCAAGGACTTGGAGGACGCCAGGGCGGTGGCGGCGGCGCTGAAGATTCCCTTCGAGGTGGTGAACTTCACGGATTTCTATCACGACAACGTAGTTCTCCCCATGGTGGAGGGCTACAGCTCCGGAGCAACCCCCAACCCGGATGTAACCTGCAACCGCGTGATGAAGTTCGGGGCTTTGCTGGAGCACGCCCTCAACCGCGGCTTCCAGGCTCTCGCCACGGGGCACTACTGCAGGCGGGTTCTCGGCCCGGACGAAGAGCCGCACCTACTCGAAGGAGCGGACAAGAACAAGGACCAGTCCTACTTCCTCGCCCGTCTCCTGCCCGAGCAACTGGAAGCCGCCCGCTTCCCCTTGGGGGAGCTGGAAAAACCCGAGGTGCGCCGCCTCGCCGCCGAACGCGACCTGCCCGTGGCCGACAAGAAGGACAGCCAGGGCATCTGTTTCCTCGGAAAGGTGAAGGTGGCAGAGTTTCTGGAAGTCTACTTGGAGGACGAGCCGGGAGAAATCGTGACGGCGGAAGGTCGCATAGTGGGGGAACACCGCGGCCTCCACCGCTACACCTTGGGGCAACGTAAAGGCATTGGCGTTCCCTCCAACGCGGACCATGAAAGATATGTCGTGGTGGGAAAGGAACCGGAGTCGAACAGGCTCGTCGTGGCCTTCGAGGCCTCCGACGCCCCCGGCCTCTGGGGCATCCGCTTTTTCGTAGACGACCTCAGCTTCCTCGGCCCTCCATTGACAGAGGAATGCCGCCTCCTCGCCAAGCCCCGCTATCGTGACCCATCGGAACCCGTTCTCTTCCGACCCTCGGACGAAACCTCGGCCGAAATCATCTTCGACGAACCCCAGCGCGCCCTCGCCCCGGGACAAGTCCTCGCCCTCTACGACGGCGAACGCCTCCTCGGCGGCGGCTTCTACCAGCCGTCACTGCCCGGTCGAGCTGACCTGCGGGCATAGCTCCCTCCCCTTTCCGGCTTGCTTTCACTAGGTCCTTGGGCCAATAAAAGCCACTCCTTCACAGCTCGCCCATGCGCCTCCGCCTGTCCAATTTCACAAAGTCCAAGCTCCCCTTCAAGGAAGACGAAATCCCCTTGAAGACCAAGGACAAGCTGGAAGAACACCTCCAAGCCGCCATCTCCTTCCTGCAAACGCAACAAGAAGTGCTTCACCGCACCTTGGACATTCTGGAGGAAGTCGCCACCCTTGGAGAAGGCAAGGACGACGACGCCCTCCTGGGCGCCACACCGGAAGAGGACGACGAACAAACCAAGGAAAAGTTCCGCGAACTACGCTCCGAGCTGGAATGGCTGACTTCCCTGGAGTTCAACAAACGCAGGCTCTTCAGCGGCGAGGCCACCGACACCTCTTTTAAGCTCTTCGACAAAGCGGGCCCCCACGCCCCGAAAATCTCTCAACCGCCTGTCCCCCACCACATCGAACCTCTCAAGCACGCGGACGCTGGCATAGACCCTACCTCCGTCCGCAAAATGCTCAACGCCCTGCACGAGATGCTTGGCCAAACAGACGCCGCCGCCAGCGACCTCCAAACGAGTTTCACAGCCCTCGTCTCAAACCCCGAGGCCAACAAGGAACTGAAGTTCACCGAAGAAAAGGTGAAGTCCTGGGTTTCCGAAATCATGGAACGCTCCGACGGCATGTCCGTGCAGGCCCACCTTTCGGACCGCCAAGTGGACGGCCTAATGCGGGCCATGAACGGAAAAATCGTGGAATGAACCCTGGCCCGCGTGGACGTCCCCAAGGAGGACGCCCCGCCCAAGGGCGCCCCTTCCTCGGCATCCACTTCGTAAACTGCGGTACTTACGGACGCATCTACCGCAACAGGGAAGGCAACGCCTACGTCGGGAGTTGTCCCCGTTGCATGCACCCCATTCGCGTTCGCATCGGCTCCGAAGGTACGGGACACCGCTTCTTCAAGTGCTTCTGCCCGTGAACCGCCCCCTACCCCACTCCGACCTCCTCGCCCTCAAGCGCTGGAATACTCCCACCCTTTATAACGGCTGGGAGCAAATCACCGACCACGACCGAACCAGCGGCTTTGTCAACCGCGAGGAAACCAACGACTTCATGCCCCAAATGGGCCCCATGATCGGCTACGCCGTAACCGCCGCCTTCGAACCGAGCAACCCCGAGCACCCCAAGAACAACCCCAACGCATGGGTTCAATACCGCGAATACCTCGCGAACGTCCCCGGCCCGAAAATCGTCGTCACGCAGGATCTCGACCACCCCGCAACCGTCGGCACCTACTGGGGCGAGGTTAACGCCAACGTGTGCCGATCACTCGGTTGCGTCGGCTGCATTCAGGACGGAGCTATCCGGGACGTGGACGAGATGACCAACGCGGGGTTCAAGGCCCTCGCCCGGCGCCTCTGCGTCAGCCACGCCCACTCCCACCCCGTCCGCTGGAATTGCGAGGTGGAAGTCTTCGGCGTGAAGGTGAAACCCGGCCAACTCATCCACGCTGACAAGCACGGCTTCCTCATCATACCCGAAGAAGACCAACCCCGCCTCCTCGACGCCGCCCGCTTCATGGACCAAAACGAGTGCGACACCTACCTCGCCGCTGCCCGCGAATCCACCGGAAAGACCACCGAGGAAAACCTCGCCGACCTGAATGCGGCGGGTAAAGCCTTCGCCCAAGCCTCCTTGGAGAAGTTCGGCCGCAAGGGCGAGTGGTGAACAGCCTCGCCGCAGTTCTAAGCAGTTTTCTTTGCAAGACGCCGCGAGCGTCTTGAAGACAATTCCTGTGCGGGTGACTTCATAGCGGCTGGGTTAGAACCCTACTCAAGGCTAAAACAAACGAAACGCAGTCTCCAAGCCGCGGAATTCGCAGCAGGAAATCGTTAAGAAAGGGAGGCTACCGCCCCTCCGGGCGGAAGACGCGGACGACATGGTTGTTGGAGTCGCCCACGT
>CAXGVD010000347.1:0-3725 GCA_964012695.1 uncultured Opitutia bacterium | reverse complement strand
TCGAAGGTCTCGACGTGGGTGGGGCCGCCCTGGAGGTTGAGGAAGACGACCGACTTGTCCCGCAGGAAGTCGTAGTTCTTGCTCTCGGAAGCCAGAGTCTTCAGGCCGAGCAGGTCGGTGAGGGCGAGGCCGCCGAGGCCGAGGGAACCTATCCGCAAAAACTCGCGGCGCGAGGCGCCCTCGCAGGTGGAAGCGATTTCGCGGGAAGTGACGGTGAGCATGGCATGATTCTCCTTTAGAGGCGTCTTGACTCCTGTCGAAGCAAGATGAAGGAAGTTCGGGCTGCAGGCAAGCGGACGAGCCGTCCCGGAAACGTTTTTCCCCCAGAAGGACGGCGGAAAACCGCCGTCTCGTGGAGCCACCTTTAGTTGGTGACAAGGGAGATGATTACCTTGCCATGGCCGGAATTAACACCTGCGGCATTACTCTGGTTTGAACCAGTATTAAAGGAACCACCACCGCCACCCCAGCCTTTTTGGTTAGGACCATGGTCATGACCTGCTCCGCCTCCTGAATAACCACCGCCACCACCACCGCCTTGGTTGTTATTGTGCATACCACCACCACCTCCACCGAAGCCTCCGTCTTCACTAGCGTTAGAAGAGTTGTCCTGTTGAAGACCTCCTTCACCACCATTTACAAATGCAAAACCTGATTTCCCGATATTATTAGAGTGAGGTCCTCCGTCGCTGGAAAAACCACCTCCAGCAAAACCTCCGGCACCTGAGGTGTTACGAGAACCTCCATTACCCGAAGCCCCCCCATTATAAGCTGAATTTTGTCCTGATTGACCAATTTGCCCCTCGCCACCATTACCGCTTCTTGTCGCATCATTTCCATATTTCTTAGCTCCGCCACCGCCTCCGGCAATCAAGAGCGGAATGGAAGAACTAAGTTGAGACCCTTTGGCAACAAAGGATCCCCCTCCCCCACCAGCCGAACCATAGTTCGGATCATTGGTGCTATCTACCCCCTTGTGTCCAACCAAGATCTGAAGGGTTTCTCCCTGAGTTAAGTTGATGTCACCCCTTATTCGAGAACCTTTTCCTCCGATAAAACCTCCTCCAGTGCTTCCACCCTGGGCTCCCCATGCTTCGATACGATATGTTCCAGTCATCGGCACGACCCATTTCTGTATTCCTCTGGTTTGGATAGTGATCTTATTCTCAAGGGTAGTACCGGAATAATTGGCATCGATTTGGGCTTGCGTTGGTCCCAAACGCCCTGAAGCACCAGCACTGGAGAAGTTCCACGGGCCAGAGGGAGCAACATTGACGGTACGACTGACAGTAATAGCCGCATTGCCTTCGCCGTCAGAAACCGCGTAGGTCAGCAAATAAGTACCAGACTGATTTACGTCTACCGAACCTGTAACGGACACTTGACCGGAGAGATTGCCGTCCAAGGAATCCGTAGCCGAACAACCCGGATCCTGCCACGCAGTTCCCAATGGATGACTCTGATTTGCGTCTCCAATCAGATTCAGTACAGGAGGCGTCGTATCGACCACAGTAACCGTACGGACTTTCTCTGCAGCCGGATTTCCACCGGAATCCGTGACATTGTAAATGAGTTGGTTATTACCAGTTTGATTCACATCCACTGAACCCGTGACTATGACGGAAGCGGTAATGTTGCGATCAAGGGCATCCGTAGCATTAGCTCCCGGGTCAACGTAGGGGATGCCGCCCTCGTGAGTGACGCTTGAATTACCTTCTATGTTTATGACCGGCGCACTGGTGGCTACGGTAAAGTTTGCGACACTGCTGACAACACTGCCCCAATCATTGCTTACAACAACAGTATAGTTACCGTCATGCGAGGATGCGTTGGCATCCGGAAAAATAATACTGGCGTTGTTTTCTCCGGCAATATCAACGCCATTCTTCCTCCACTGGTAAGTGAGAAACTTACCGGTAGCAGAGGAGGAAAGCGCGGAACCCGTGCCTTGAAGCACTAAAGTGCCAACAGGTTGAGTAGAAATTTCCGGCAGGAAGTATCTAACCAAATTTGGATCTAAGTTTTCCGCAGTGACGGAAGCATTTGAAACCGACGAGTTCAAGTCTGCTCGTACGCTGGCAGAAAGCATTTCACGAGTCACTGAACCGGGTGACAAGGTACGGTTGAGGTCGGCAAGAACTTCGGGAGCGAGATGATTCCGGGTAACGCTTCCCAATTTGACAGAGGTGGCGATATCAGCTGATAGAGCATGTGGAGCGGATGCAATGCGTTGGTCGGGCAGAAGGTGAAGGAAGGGGCCTTCGGCGGTCGAACGGAAGTGAACGCGGAGGTAGACAGCGGGGTGGTCGATGAAGAGATTGTCGGGAATGGGGTTCATGTTTTCGCCAAGCAGGACGAAATAATGGCCCCGGGCGACATCAACGGGAAGGGAGGCGTTGGCGTCGGAGGAGTGGCTCCAGAGGACGGTACCGTTGGCGTCCGTGAAGGAGAACTTGAAGCGGGCTTCGCCCTCGAAGTTGGCTCCGTTCACGGCCACCTTGCCGGAGTAGGCGACGGGCGCAGCGTTAACGAAGGCGAGCGGGAGCAAAAGCCCCCCGCAAAAGGAGAAAAACTTCCTCATCATCACTGAAATTGGGTTCTACGAAAAAACGTAAGCCCGAAAAATACGGTCGAACGCAAAAAAAAGCAACTGCGGAGGCGGAAGAAAACGGACGGGAAGCCCGAGCTAGCGGCGCAAGCCCGCCAGAGCGGCTTGCTTGACGATGTTTTCGACCGATATGCCCAGCTCGCTCATCACGGTACCGCCGGGCGCCGAGAGGCCGAAGCGGTCGATGCCGACGACCACGCCGTCCAGCCCGACGTACTTGCGCCAAAGGTCGCTCACGCCGGCTTCTACGGCCATGCGGTTGCGGCACTTGCGAGGCAGGACGGACTCGCGGTAGTCTTCGCTTTGGCGGTCGAAGCGTTCCATGCAGGGCACGGATACGACGCGCACGGTGTCGCCCAGTTCGTCGGCTGCGGCGAGAGCCAGGCTCAATTCGCTGCCGGCGGCGAGAATGATGAGTTCCAGTTCGCCTTTCTCCCGGCGGGCCACGTAGCCGCCTTTGAGGACGCCGGATCGGCGTTCGGCCACGGGAATCTCGTTGAGGTTGGGGACGCCTTGGCGGGTGAGGATGAGGCCAGTGGGACCGTCCGCACGCTGAATGGCGGCGACAAAGGCGGCAGCAGTTTCCTCGGGGTCGGCGGGGCGGATGACGTCGAGGTTGGGAATGACTCGAAGACCGCTGACAGTCTCGACGGGCTGGTGGGTGGGACCGTCCTCGCCGACGCCCACGGAGTCGTGCGTCCAGACGTGGAAAATGGGCAGGCCGACGAGGGAGGCGATGCGGACGGAGGGGCGCATGTAGTCCGCGAAGACAGCAAAGGTGGCCCCGGAGGCCCGAAAGATGCCGTAATAGCCGAAACCGTTGACGATGGCCCCCATGGCGTGCTCGCGAATGCCGAATAAGAGGTTGCGGCCGGCGTAGTTGTCCCGGAGAAAGTCTCCCTTCTCCTTCATGTAGTTCTTGGTGGAACCGTGAAGGTCGGCAGAGCCGGATACGAGAAGAGGGAGGGCGGCAGCGAGGTCGTTGATGATTTGGGAGCCCGCCGCACGGGTGGCGAGCTTGGCGTCCTCGGGAAAGGTTTGGACGCGGTCCATGAGGTCGGCAGGGACTTCGCGGGCGAGGCCGGAGGCGAGGAGGTCCGCCTTCTCGGGGTTGGCG
>CAXGVD010000346.1:0-3739 GCA_964012695.1 uncultured Opitutia bacterium | reverse complement strand
TCACCAAACCCGTGTCCTGCATAGCAGAAAGGAAGACGCTCGTCATCAGGGCGGATAAGGCAGCCATTCGCGGCCCCACCGTAATCATCACCACCATGGAGGCGAATGCCACGGGCGAGAGGTGCGGCAACAAGCCCAAGAGCAATACGCTCCCCCCGAACATCTCGGTTCCTCCCAACTCCAAAATCCCGCGTGCCAGCAAAAGGTTGCCCAGTACCGCCGTGGCCACGATACCCGTCTTCGCGTCGTTGCTCCAGAAATCGGGAAGCACCAAGTTGACGTACAGTAGAGCGAACAAGAAAGTCGCAAAGGTTATGAGAATGCGCTGCGGCATCAAGTCCCGCTCGTTTGCCGTGACTTCGAGGTAACGGGCATATTTCTCCCAAGCTTCCTCCGTCACTTCCTCGCCCCTCCGAAGCAAAAGTTCGCCTTCGCGCACTGTAACCTCGTAGCGATCGGCCGAAGTGGCGGCGATTTTTCTTTCGCGGGCTTTACGAGTGCCTTCATGGTCCACCACTCGAAGAATCAGACCTCGCTGGGCCAAGTCCGTAAACGCCTCCCCCAGCTCCTCCCGCAGCAGGGATGCCTCCCGGGACGCATTCTCGTCCGCCGTATCCACCACGGCGCCGAGCGTCAAACCCTCGGCGGGAAAAGGTCCGTCTTCCTCCACGCTCTCGCGCACCCCCGTCACGAAACGGGCGAAGTGAGGATACTCGACCTTCACCTCGCCCAAGTCGAAAAGTAGTTCCAACCCCTCGTCCACGCCCCCTATTACGGGCAAGTCGTTCGCCGCCTGCCTCATGCTTTTGGCCAAGACGGCGGTAGCGTTGGCCTCTGAAATGAACTTGAGGTGAGAGGAGGGAGCAAGCAAAACGCCCGTAGCATGAAGGTGTCCTAAGTTTTCCAGCAAGTCTTCGAACAGGGCACTCCGCCCCGATTCGTTTCGGGCCAGACTAACAGCCCGAATTTCCCGTAGGGAAAGGGTGAGTCCGCAAGTCGCCTGCAACTCCTCCCGAAGGGCTTCCCTCGCAAGACGCAAAGACTCACCCGCCTTGCCCATGGAGTCCGCAACTCCCTCCTGCAAGCGGCTAATTGCCTTCTCAAAGCGTTTTTCCCCTTCGAAGTCGCGGGCGTACTCCAAATCCGTGGAACTGCGCACCAATTCGGCCAAGACCTTCCGCTTGAATTCGCTCGTGAAGGTGAACACCCTGTCCGAATAAACATTTTCCGGAGCCACCTCCCCCGAAGCCTGCAAGGCAGGCGGATCCTGACCTACGAAACAAATCAGCACCACGGCACTCGCGAACAAAGCGGTCAACCCAAGAAGTTTGACCCGTCGCCTTAACAACGCTCCACCGTTCACTGCCGCTCCCCCCGTCAACCCGCTCTCTTCCTCGCCAGTGCCCTTGCGGCGAGCACTGCGGGCGCCTCTCCTCCTGAACAATCTAGCGAACAAAGCCATGCTCCTTCTCGCTCAATTTCAATCCCGCGATCACTCACCAAGCTCGTCGTAAGCCCGTATAACCTCGCTCACCAAGGGATGACGCACCACGTCTCTCTCCTCGAAACGATAAAACGAAACCCCCTTCACCCCGCCGAGCAAGCGCTCCGCCTCCACTAAGCCCGATTCCTTCCGGCGGGGAAGGTCGATCTGCGTCACGTCCCCCGTCACCACCATCTTGCTCCCCTCCCCCAAACGAGTTAGAAACATCTTCACTTGTGCGGAAGTTGCGTTCTGGGCCTCGTCCAGCAAGGCGAAGCACTTAGACAAGGTACGCCCCCGCATGTAGGCCAAAGGGGCGATTTCCACCACCCCCGTCTCCACCAGCTTGCGGGTCTCCGCAGAGCCCAGGGCCTCGTCCATTGCATCGTAAAGCGGCCGCAGGTAGGGCAACAGCTTTTCCTCCAAATCCCCCGGAAGGAAACCCAGCTCCTCCCCCGCCTCCACAGCTGGGCGCGACAACACGATCTTCTCAACCTCCCCGCGCAACAAGGCGTGAAGCGCCGCCGTCATAGCTAAAAAAGTTTTGCCTGTGCCCGCCGGCCCGATGCCGAAGGACACGTCATGCTTCAAAATATTCCGCAAGTAACGCTTCTGCCCCAAGGTACGAGGAACAACACTGGTCTTGCGGAGCTTGAGCGCGAGAGGTTCGTTGAACAGCTCCCTAAACTCCTTCCCCTTCCCTTCCGCCACCCTCTCCAGAATACGGACAAACTCCCCTCGAGTCGACGCCAACCCCTGACCGCGTCCCAGCTCCAGCAACTCGAAAAACTCTTCGCAGGCAGCCAACCCCTCCGGTTCCCCCTCCATACGCAAAAGCCCCCCACGAGCCACCAAGGATAGCCCCAGTTTCGCCTCCACCGTGCGCAAGTTCTCAGGAGCCTCCCCGTAGAGCTTGTGCAGGAAGCGTTCACTTTCGAATTCAAGTTCCTTTGCGGGCATGGCGGACCTCAGGCCCGTTCAAAGGAACGAGCGAGCAAGCGGGAAAAGCGGGACGGCGTCAAAGGAGTTGCGGGTTTTCTCTGCAGTACCGTGCGAAAAGTACGTCCACGCCGCCTTTCTAGCAAGTCCGGATTCCAACATGCTCTCCCGCACGAAAGTGATTGCCTCTCCCTTCCTCCAAGGCATTGAGATGCCCACCTTTTCACAACTCGCAACAGTCTCTTGATGAAAATCCTGTTCGTAAGCCCGGAAGTCGCTCCCCTCGCCAGGACGGGGGGCCTCGGAGACGTCGTAGGCGCCCTGCCGCTCGCCCTCAAGGCGCTTGGGGCGGACGTCCGCGTCCTATGCCCCCTGCACCGCTCCGTCTCCGCCGCCCTTCGCGGGACCCGTCTTCCGGGCGAAATCCGCTTCAACGGCTCTCCTAAACAGCGCAGGTTCAGGATAAGGGAGACCCGTCTGCCAGAAGCGGAAGTACCCGTCTACCTAATCGAGCACAAGCAACTCTTCGACCGCCCGGGAATATACGCCGGACCCGGGGGAGACCACCCCGACAACCACGAACGCGCCTTCGCCCTCTGCCAAGCCGCCCTCGCCCTGCCCGAATTCCTTCGATGGTTTCCCAACATCCACCACGCCCACGACTGGATGGCCGCCCCCCTTCCCGCCTTCCTCAACACCCTTCCCCCAGATGTCCCCACTGGCAAAGCCGCCTCCGTCCTAACGATTCACAACCTAGAGCACCAAGGCGTCTTCCCGCCCCAAGGCTTCGCCCTCTCGGGCCTCCCTTCCTCCTACTTCCGTCTCGACGGCTTCGAACATTACGGAAACCTAAACCTCCTCAAAGGCGGCATTCAGCACGCCGACAAGATCACCACCGTAAGCCCCACCTACTCCGAAGAAATCAAGACTGAAACCCACGGCCACGGCCTGCATCCCGCCCTTCTCTACCGCGCCGCCGATCTCGTCGGCGTCCTCAACGGCATAGACGTAAGCGTCTGGAACCCCAAAACCGACCCCGCCCTCCCTCGCCCCTTCTCCGCCCACGACGCCGAAACCGGAAAAACCGCCGCCCGCCACGCCCTCTCCCGCGAACTGGGCCTACCCCATCGCCCGAAAACCGCCCTCTTCGGCGTCGTCTCCCGCCTCTATTCGCAAAAAGGCCTGGATCTCCTCGCCCAAGCCCTACCCGCCCTCCTCGAAAAAAATGACTTCCAACTAGCCCTCCTCGGAAGCGGTGCCCCAGCCGAAGAACAAGCCTTTCTCCGCCTCGCCGAGCGCTTCCCCCAACATGTAGCC
>CAXGVD010000345.1:0-3760 GCA_964012695.1 uncultured Opitutia bacterium | reverse complement strand
GTCCGGCTTCTTTTACCCCCA
This sequence comes from uncultured Opitutia bacterium, assembly GCA_964012695.1. Classification (GTDB taxonomy): domain Bacteria; phylum Verrucomicrobiota; class Verrucomicrobiia; order Opitutales; family Seribacteraceae; genus CAXGVD01. The sequence goes on along the minus strand of CAXGVD010000345.1, from coordinate 3,739 downwards.
GCCATGAAACGTTTGATTCCTTCCCTCCCTCTCCTGTTCGCTTTGTTCGCTTCTGTCGCGCTTCACGCCGCTGACAAGAAAAAGGCCGCTCGCCCCGGCTACACGGACACTCCGATGCTTCCCGATGGCAAGTGGCGCGTGCACGATAGCGCCCGCCCATACCCAAGGGTCGTCGACCCCGGGCCGATTGAAAAGCAGAAAGGCTTTCCCTTCGCAGCGCCCAAGGGTGCCGTTGTCTTGTTCGACGGTAAGGACTTGTCCAAGTGGACGGGTCGTGGAGGCAAGGCTTCCTGGAAGGTGGATAACGGCTACTTCGAAGTGACCCGAACGGGCGGCATCCAGAGCAAGGAACAGTTCAAGGACTTCAAGCTTCACATCGAGTGGGCTTCTCCCAAGGTGGTGAAGGGTGAATCTCAAGGGCGCGGCAACAGCGGCGTGTTCCTCCAAGGCGCCTACGAGGTGCAGGTGCTGGATTCCTACCAAAACCCGACTTACGCCGACGGGCAGGCTGCCGCCATGTATGGGCAGACTCCCCCCGAAGTGAACGCTTGCCGCAAGCCCGGCGAGTGGCAGACCTACGATATCACTTTCCGCTCCGCTCGCTTCGACAAGGACGGCAAGGTGAAGAAGCCCGCCACCGTTACCGTGGTCCACAATGGCATCACCGTGCACGACAAGCGGGAATACTTAGGGCCCTCTACGCACAAGCGCGTGGCCAACTACAACCGCAAGGTCAAGGAGGGGCCCATAAGCCTCCAAGATCACGGGAACCCAGTCCGTTTCCGCAACGTCTGGGTGCAGAAGCTTTAAGGGCGGAACTGCGTAGTCAGTTCACGGCCATTCCTTAGGGTGGCTTGGTAGGGATAAGGGATCTATCGCCGCCCGTTTAGCTACTGTTTGCTCCTTGTGGCCAAGAGGGCGTTTCTTACGGAGTCTAGGTAGCGGGCCACGTTGTCGCCGGGTCGGATGGATTGAGCTTGTTCGAGGAGGTCGGCGGCTTCGGCGTATTGGCGAAGTTGAACCTTCATGCGGGCGTGTCCTAGCAGGGCGTCGACTTCGGTTTCCTTGACTTTTGCGGCCCGTTGGAAGCGTATGGCGGCAAGGGTGTGGTCTCCTTGTTTCCAAGCGTGGCGGGCCAGGAGTAGGAGGGCTTTGCCGTTTAGCGGGTCGGTTTCTAGGGCTCGGGCGAGGATGCTGGCGGCTTCGGCTTCCCGGCCCGTGGCGAGGTGGACGTCGGCCTTAAGTAGGAGAAGGCGTAGGTGGTCTTCTTCGGGAAGGCCGGCGGCGGCGAACTTGCGTTCAATGCGGGCGAGGTAGTCGAAGGCGGCTTGGTAGGCGGCGCGGTCCATGAGGATGGCGGCCACGCGGATAAAGCGTTGGGGGGAGAGGTCGCCGGAGCGCTGGAGGGCTTCCTGATAGACGTCGAGGGAGAGGTGGTGGACGGCGAGGTTGTGGTAGAGATCTCCGAGGAGGAGGAGGCCTCGGGCGTCGAGGGCGTTCAGACGGCGAAGTGTTTCGAGCGTGGCGGCGGCTTGCTTCGGGCGGTCAAGGGCGATAAGGGCGTTGGCTCGGGCCCGGCGTGAAAAGACGTCGTCGGGGTTGCGTTCGAGAATTTCGTCGAGGAAGGAGAGGGCTTCCTTGTGGCGTTCGGTTTCGAGGAGGCAGTTGATGAGACCGTTCCGGGCGTCGGAGCTGTCGGGGGAGCGGAGAAGGGCGGCCCTGTAGGCGTTTTCGGCGGAGACGTGGCGTTCGAGCATGAGGTGGCAATAGCCTAGGGCGACGTAGGTGACGCCGTCTCCTTCGCCCAGAGAGAGAGCCTTGGCGAGGTGCTCGGAAGCATCGTCAAAGTCGTCTTGTTGAACGAGGACGAAGCCGAGGTTCTTGTGTGCCCGGAGGAAGGTGGGGAATTTCTTTACGGCGGTTCCGTAGCCGGTTCGGGCCGCGGCGAGTTGCCCGTTTTGGAAGCGTAGGGTGGCGAGGGCGAAGTCGAGGGCGGGGGAGGAGTCGGGCTGGATTTTGGCGGCGAGGTGCTCGATGGCGGCGGGCAGTTCGTTGGCGGCCCGGGCGGAGACTTCGCGCAGAAGAGTTTGCTCGGTTTTGCTCACTTTGGGCTCCACGTCGGCCCGGAAGCCGTAGTCGCCCATGAAGCTGCGGACGAAGGCGGGGCTGTTCCAGAATTCGCGGGTGAGGCTGTGCTCCGGAGCGGCGCCGAGGGCAGATGTGAAAAGTGCGGCGAAAATTGAAAGAGATTGTGGTTTCATTTGTCGCTTAAGATGAAGCCTATGGGTTGATGGAATTCCGTTTTGACGGGTTTGCCGTTCCTCAAGGGAGCTTCGTAGATGGAGTCTTCGGCGCACTTTACTGCGTTCGCTACAAAGTCGGGGTGCGTGGAGGAGATGACTTTGAGAACCTTGAGTCTACCTTGTTCGTTCATGCGGACGAGGAGCTTGACTTCGCCTTCGACTCCTCGGCGTTTGAGGTGGCTGGGGTAGTGGAGGCGCCCCCGGCGGAGGACGTTGGGGATGCGGTCGAGTTCTTGGAGTTGGAAGACGAGGTTGAGACCGTCCTCGCCTGGCTCGAGGTCGAACTTCGTGAGGGTGAATGCGGTTTGAAAGTCGCCGGGACCCACTTCGAGAGAGGTTTCGAGGGCGTCGAGGTTGAGGCGTCGCGGGGGTTGGTCGAGTCGTGGCGGGCTGGGGGCTTTGCGTTGGCGTTCTTCGATGCGCTGCTCGACGAGGGTTTTCTTCGGTGGAGGTTGATGGAGGTCCACCCAATCGACTTCGCGGACGTTCCAACGGTCCGAATCGAGGTGCCGGGAGAGTGGGAGGAGGGCGAAGAGGAAGAGGGTTCCGGCGAGGGCAAGGACGAGGTTGGCGCCGACGCTTGCGGGGCTGGTGGGAATATCGGCCTCGGAGGGGGGGAGACTGCCTTTTCGCTCGCTCATGGTCTCGGGCCGGCGTGGGCCTGGGGGGCGAGTTTTACGGTTTTGGCGCCCGCGAGCATGGCTTGGTCCATGGCTTGGGTGGCGAGGCCCGCAGTGGAGCCGGGGGCGAGGGAAAGGATGACGGGGATGGGACGTTCGGCAGAGGCGGAGCGGACGATGGGGGCCACGCCCGCCAGACCCACTTCCGCGCCTTGGTGGAGGAGGCGGTCGGATTCCGTGAGGCTAAAAGTGACGGGTGGGTGGGGCTTGTGGTCGGGAGAAGAGGTGTCGCGGTGGTTGGGGGTTACGCCGATTTCGTTCACGAAGGCAGTGGCCACGATGAAGAAGATGAGAAGGATGAAGACCATGTCGATGAGGGGCGAGACGTTCACCTCGACGGGGTCGGCCTTGAAGGTGGCGAGGCGTCTTTTCATCGTGGCTTTCTAGTTGCGATGGAGACGGGTGCCCCGGCCAGCCTTCCTTGTCGGGCGATGGCGGCCAGGAGGGTGGCGTCGGCGTCGGCGTCAGTCTGGATGATGACGGGGGCGTCGGAGTCCCGGCGGATTTCCTCGATCAGCGTACGCACCTTTTCGATGGGGATGGTTTCGCCGGCGTAGTGGATTAGGTTGTCTGGGGTGAGGGCGAAGAGAATGGCGTTCTTGTCGAGGGCCTCGGCGGTGACGGCTCGGGGGCGGAGGACCTCCTGCCCCGGTATCTTGACGAAAGTGGCGGAGACGATGAAGAAGATGAGGAGAATGAAGACCACGTCGATGAGCGGAGAGACGTTTATGCCTTCCGTTTCCTTTTCCTTTAGCA
>CAXGVD010000344.1:0-3765 GCA_964012695.1 uncultured Opitutia bacterium | reverse complement strand
CTCCGAGTTCGTAGCGGGCACATCGGGGTCGGCCAAAGACCGGATAGCCCACCACGCCTTTTCCTCCTCCGTGAAGGACCGTTCCCGAGCTGTGGCGAAACCCACGCCCAAGACCAGAAGCGCAGCCGCACCCAAACCGTAAATCAGTCCTTTCATCCAACCACCAGCATGAGGGAGGAGAATATGTTCCGCAAGCCTTGGCGTACTCCCGGAAACAGGTTGCTTGGGAAGAGTCTTCGCCTACAGCTTGTAAATCCGGGCGGCGTTTTCTCCCCAAATGGCGGCTTGCTCGGATTCCGAAAGCTTGGACAGGTAGGAAGAGAGCAATTCCACCCACGGCCCGTATTCCACCGCGAGCCGAGCCACGGGCCAATCGGAGCCGAACAGGAGGCGGTCCGGGCCGAAGGCTTCGAGGGCGACGTCAAGGTAGGGCAGGAGTTGGTCTTCGGTCCAGTTCTCCCAGTCGGCTTCGGTGGCCATCCCCGAAAGCTTGCAGGAGACATTGGGGCGCTCGGCCATTCGGGCCATGAGGTCGGCCCAAGGCTTCATCGCCCCATCCCGTATGCGGGGCTTGGCCACGTGATCGAGGACGAAGACGAGATCGGGGTGACGATCCACGAATTCGATGGAGGGGCCGAGTTGGCGCTCGTAAATGAGGATGTCGTAAACGAGGTCAAACTGCTTGAGAAAAGCCACTCCTCGGTTGAAGGCTTCGTCAAGGATGAAGCGGTCGTCGGGTTCGTCCTGTACAACGTGGCGAACGCCCTTGAGCCAAGGATTGTCGGCGTACTCGGCGAGGAGATCCACCACCCCAGCGTCGGCCAAGGGAAACCAGCCCACCACGCCCTTCACGAAATCTTCTTCGGCGGCGTAGCGAAGAAGGTCGTCCGTCTCCCGCATGGTCTGGGCGGCCTGCACGGAGACCCCTCCGTCGATCCCCGCCGCGCCGATTTCCCGCTTCAGGTCGGCGGGTAGGTGGTCGCTCTTGAGGACGCCCATGTCCTCGTTCATCCATGCGTATTCGACGGGGTCGTACTTCCAAAAGTGGTGGTGGGAGTCGATTTTCATAATTAAAATTATTTACGCTTAGCCTTGGCAGTCATGTCGGCGAGGAGTCCTGGCCAACCTCGACGGGCGAGAAGCTGGACCATTCTGCGGTACCCTACTCCGTATATCGGACTGGTGCTTTCCTTCATGTTCTGCATGAGGACGGAGGAGAGCTTGCCGCTTTCCTTTTGAAGAAGGAGATGGGAACCGAGGTTGCAGAAGCCCTCGACTTCGGCGGGAGAGGCGTCGACAAAACGTTCGTTGAGCCAGACGTGAAGGTATTCGTGAGCGAGCACGGCTTGACACTCCACATAGGGCAGGCCGTACAGGACCATGATGCGGTGCTCGAAAGTGGTGTTGGAAACAGAGCCCTTGGTGGTGGTGCGGAACTTGGTGAGGGTCAGGCCCTTGAGGTTCTCTCCGGTGACGCGGATGCGCTTGCCTTCTTTAAGCAAAGCGGATCTGTCGACGAGTTCCAAGGTGATTTTACCCTCGGGCTTGTCGATCCCCACGCTCCTCAAGGCACCTGTAACTCTGGCGTCCACTTCTCGCAAGGCTTGGTCTTGGTACACACCGTCTCCAAGACAGGAGATGCACACGACGCGCCCGTCGGAGAGGAATTGCTCCCGCCGGGCTCCTTGTCGGGCGAAAATCTTGGAGCAACTTCCGCAAGAGGCGGCTTGGGCGTAGTGGTTTACGTGGACGAGCATGCCCCACTTATCTCGTCGGAAGCTTTCGCCCGGCTTGAACACGTTGCGACAGACAAGGCAGCGGAAACAACCGGCGTGATAGGACTTCTCTCCCGCCTTCATGGTTTTGTTTTTGCCCAAGAGGCGGGCGCAAAGTTCGCAACGCGGAGAGCGTAGCCATTCGCGGACATAGGCTTGGTCCTCGGAGCTAAAGCGTGTAATCGGGAAACGGTACTCCCGCCCGCGTATGCGAAGGCCGATTTCATCGCCGACCACTTCAAACAGTTCACCTTGGGCCCGACGGCCGTCAGAGGTGGTCCAGGTGCGCGTTTGGGCGATCGCCTTACCGGCAAGAAGTGCCCCAAGAAAAAGGAGGCCAAGAAGCAGGCGAAGCATCGCGTGAAGGCTAAATGTTTTCGAGCCGTTCCTTCCAATGACGAAGGCGCTCGGCAATTTGCTTGGGGCCGGGCATTCCTGGACGTTCGCGACGAGCGAAGGCGCGTTCGAGGTCGAAGACATCGCGCCAGTCCTCCCCCAAGCCGGAACAAGCGGGGTGAGCGGAGCGGGCTTGTTCGTCCGTGAGTTCGGGTAAGGTGACGGCGGCATCCTCAGCGGCAACAACGAGGGACCCAACGGCGTGGTGAGCGTCGCGGAAGGCGACGCCGTTTTCCACGAGATGGTCGGCGAGGTCAGTGGCGAGGAGCATTGGGTCGGAGGCGGCTTGGCGGCAACGCGCCACGTTTAGCTCCATTCCTTCCACGACCCCTGCGAGAACGGCAAGGGACAGGGTGAGCTGGTCGAAGGAGTCAAAGATGGGGGGCTTGTCTTCCTGAAGGTCGCGGTTGTAGGTGAGGGGCAGGCCCTTGATGGCAACGATGAGGTTTTGCAGGTTGCCCGCGAGCCTGCCCGTTTTCCCGCGCAGGAGTTCGAGGGAGTCGGGGTTTTTCTTCTGGGGCATGAGGGAGGAGCCCGTGGTGAATGCGTCGGGAAGGAGGACGAAGCCGAACTCGTCCGAATTCCACAGGATGAGGTCTTCGGCGATGCGGGAGAGGTGGAGGCCACAGGTGGCGCAGGCGGCGGCAAACTCGACGAAGAGGTCGCGGTCGGCAACGGCGTCCATGCCGTTTTGGGTCAGGATGGGTTCGTCGTTTTCGTCGACGAAGCCGAGTTCCCGGGCGGCATAGGCCCGGTCCAGCGGCAGGGTTCCCCCAGCGATGGCTCCAGAACCGAGGGGGCAGGCGTTGGCGTGGTCGGCCACTTCAGCGAAGCGACGCCGGTCGCGGGAAAAGGCTTCGAGGTGGGCAAGAAGATGGTGACCGACGGTGACGGGCTGGGCACGTTGGAGATGGGTGTAGCCGGGAACGGGAACGGAGGCATTGGTTTCGGCCCGGCCTAAGAGAGCGGTCATGACTTGGCCGAGCGAGGCATCCAGCTCGGCGCAGGCGCTCTTGAAGAAGAGCCGCATGTCGGTGGCCACTTGGTCATTGCGGCTCCTTCCAGTGTGGAGCTTGGCGGCAGCAGGGGTTATGGCGAGCAGGGCTTGCTCCAAGTTCATGTGAACGTCTTCGAGGGCGATGTCCCACTCGAAGGACCCGGCTTCCACCTCGGCCAGGAGTTCGTCCAGCCCGACATGGATGGAGTCGCGCTCTTCGATGGTAAGCAAACCGACATGGGCGAGCATGGCGGCGTGGGCCTTGCTTCCAGCAATGTCGAAGGGAGCGAGCCGCTTGTCGAAGGACACGGACTCGCCGAAGGTCTGCATCAATTCCGAGGGGCCTTCGGAAAATCGTCCGCCCCAAGTCGCCTGTTTGTCTCCAGCCATAGGCGAACCAATTGTTTCCGGAGAGGGCGGAGTCGCAACGTTATTCAGCGAGGACTTCGGCCACGGGGCCGTTCAGGACAGGGTCTTCTTCAAGGAGGCTACGGCGTAGTCGCGGTTGAGCTTGGCAATGAAGTCAAGGGAGATGTCCTTGGGGCAAGAGGCGGAGCACTCGCCGTAATTGCGGCAGTTGCCGAAACCAGCTTCGTC
>CAXGVD010000343.1:0-3784 GCA_964012695.1 uncultured Opitutia bacterium | reverse complement strand
TGCCGCTCAAGCTCCGCCCCAAATCCTCCAAATACCGGTCCTGCTCCAGCACCTTTAGCCGTTCTCGGGCAATCTCCAGCTTCTCGCGCACGGCGTCCATCTTGTCGCTGAGCGCCTCGGTGCCTCCCGAACCTTCTGCCGAGGCTTGGTTCTCCAGCCCCTCGCGCAAGGCGCCGATGCGCTTGTCCAAGGCCTTGCGCTGTGCCGCGACCTCCTCGATCAGCTCCTCCGTTTCCTCCCGCTTGCGGGCGGAGTTCGCCTTCTCTTCGAGAGAGTACTTCTCCTTGTCCAGTTTTTCAATGGCCCACTGCAACGATCGGATTTGGTCGTCCCTCAGCTTGGGCTTTGTTTCTTTAGCCATATTCGCACTTTATGCCTCCAGCGGGAATTTCCGTAAAGAGGAAGATGCTCACGTCCCGCCAATACTTGTTAACATTTACATCTGTACAAACTTCTCGCCTCCACCAACGGACGAAAAGCCTCTCTTATCATATTGACTGTGGTTTGGAAGGAAACGTTCGAGCCACAGTCCAAAAAACAGTGCTCGGGCTCTTGCCAGGCGTCGATAAACAAGTTGAAAGTGAAACTTCGAAAGGTAACGAAATCGAGATTTCTCCTTCGTTTGGCAACCTCGCAGGGCGGGCGTCAAGACATAGCTCCCCTGGTCAATTCAACTTGCCGAGCCAGGGAATCGGATGGAGTATAGCGGGTAAATGATGGAAGTTGTAATTCTGACGGACAGACACAGGGGGAGCTACCGCGTGATCGAGGATCTTTATGTCCGCAGCTTCGCAAGTTTGGGGCTTCGCGTTCACAAAGAGGCGACCCCTACGACCTTGTCCGCAAGGGAAGACCTGTCGCAAAAACATTCCGGGCGGGTTGTGTTTCACAATACCTTGGGAGACGGTTTCGTCCCTTTGAAAAGATGCCGAAACGTGGCCCTGCCCGCGCACGAGTGGAACCGTTACCCCCGGTCATGGGTTGAATTGCTGAATGCCTTCGATGGAGTGTGGGTGACCACCTCGCACGTGAGCCGTCTATTGATGGAAAGCGGACTTAAGCGCCTACCCTTGCTGCGTCCCCCCGCCTTGGACTTGGAAACCCTGACCGAAAAGGAAATGTGGACGAATTCCAGGCCCTTCCGCTTTTTTTCCTGCGGCGAGGCCCACTTCCGCAAAGGCCATCATTTGCTAGTCGCAGGTTTCTTAAAGGCCTTTCCCGAGCCCGGCGAAGCCACCCTGAGCATCAAGACTTCCCCAGATTGCGATTGGGAATCTCCTCGCTCGAACGTACGGTTCATCGCGGAAAAGTGGAGCAGGAGCGAAATGCTGTCGTCTTACGCTGGTTACGACGCTTACGCAACGGCCAGTCTCGCGGAAGGACTCGGTTTGCCAGTGGCGGAATCTCTGTCCGCCCGCCTTCCCGTGGTCGCCAATTATTGGGGAGGGCACGCCGACCTATTGGCGGAGGGTGCGTTCGTCCGCATTTCTCACGAGGAAATCATCCAACCGTTTGCCTCGCGGCCTGAGTTTTACGCAGAAGGGCAGCACTGTGCTTTCAGTTCACCAGACGAGGTAGCCGAGTCTCTGCGTCGCATGGTCGGACTCTCCTCTTCCGAGCGCGAAACCATGGCGACTGCGGCCAAAGAAGAATTCCTGCGGAACTACGGAAGCGAAGCCACCCTCGGACCCATGAAAAAAGCCTTGGAGGAATTGTCGTGAATTCCGCCAAGGCTTATGAGTGGGGGGAGATTTAAGAGCCGGTGCCGCCTGAGGTGAGTGGCGTTTCCGGAAACGAAAAGGATGGGGTGAAAATAGCTTTGCGGGGCAATTGGGGTTTCAGAGATTCGATGATGTTCGGCCAATGCGCTCTGCCCGCCATGAGGACTATGCTTGAAGAAGAGTCGTTTGCGGAAGCGAGGTAATCCGGTGGGTGTATGGGAAGGCCGTTTAGCCGTGTCCCGCTTAAGGTTTGGTCGGCATCCAGGAAGGCTGTTATGTTAAGGAGGCGCCTTCGGCTCAGCTCGGAGAAAATCAGGCCGCGGGCTCCCGCTCCGTATATGTAAAGTCTCCCGCTTTCGGCCTTTGCCTCTAAATCGGCCCATTCCGCCGATGAAAAGCACCCCAAGTAGTCTGCCCACAGACTTGAAACATCTATCTCCGAAAACCCTTCGTCGGAGGTGGACGTGGAAGGGTGAACGAGGTCTGCCTGCTCGTGGGCCAAGTTGCTTTCACTTGGGAGGGCTAGCGAGGAATCCAACAGACTGAGGCGTGGAGCGGAACCGTCGCCGTCGATGAAGCCGATCATGGCCTTTTGGTTGCGGGCGAGGATTTCTCTTTCGATAGTTCCTCTTCCCGACTGTATTTCGTCGAGACAACCCTTGAAGTTTCCAGAGATGAATTTGGCGACTGACAGGTTGTTCGCCGCGCGGATACTCCACGCGATTTCCAAGGACCGTTGGTATAGTGAGCAGGCTCGGGCGGGATCGATTTCGGGATTTCCGCCTTTCCATTGCGGGAAGTAAACGAGGAAACGGTCGGCCAAGTCGTGAAGTATTGCCGCTTTGTCCGCATGGGACTCGGAGGAAATGCCTTCCATCCGATACAAGGAGAAGATTTTGTCCTCCTGCAGCCAATCGGTCTTGATCCTTTCGACCTCCCGTTTCATGCGCAGGTCCGAGAGCGTTTGCGTGTTTCCGTCCCAGTGGATCAGTCCCGTGGCCTCCGGGACATACGCGGCTCGGCTTGCGGCGGCGGCTCGCAGAGAGAATTCGTAGTCTCCCGCCTTGGCGTATGCGGAGTCGAAGAGGCCGATGGCATCGTGGAGACTTTTTCTCCAGACTGGTTGGTAGCCAAACAAGTGGTGGACGAGCATGGACGGGGCGAAAAAAGTCTGGTTTCGGTAGAGGAGAGCTTCGCCCGTCCCAGAATCGGGCATTGTGGCGAGAGAGTCCCCGTATGCGTACGAGAGGCTGGCGTCTGCCTCCAGCGCATTCACGAGAAGTTCGAGGTAGTCCCGCGAATGCCGGTCGTCCACGTTTGCGTTGGTCAGGTACGTTCCCTTGGCCATGAATATGCCGCGGTTCCATGCCGCGTACATGTTTTCTCTTTCGGGCGTTCGGAGGTAGCTCACGTTTTCGTGAGCTCGGACGAAGGGGGCGATGATTTCCGCTTCGTTTCCCGGCGATGCACTGTCGATTACAAGGACCTCCATGAGCCCTCTTTGAAAGAGGCTTTGGGCGAGGAGGTCCTCCAAGCAACCCTTGATGAAGGCGGCTCCGTCGTAGGTGGAGACGATTGCGGAGAGGAGCACGAGAGAGAGCTTACAAGCTCACGATGCGGCCTTGGCGGAGAAGGCGCTTGCGGAAGAGGGGGCGTTTGTCGTCGGAGACCGATCCGGCGTCCTTGCGGCTTGTTCGAAAGCCTTTGACGTCTAGGCCTCGACGATGAAGAGCTCGCTCCTTGGAGCCGATTTTTCGAGCATAGGGCCTGTAGAGCCGTTCGGCTGTTTCTTGGAGCAGTGCGGGGGGGATGCGATAGACATCGAGAGCCGTGCCGACGTAGCGACCGGAACGCGGCCTCATCATCTGGAAGTGATAGAAGAGCAAAGGTTCGCCGTCGCTGAACGCCCGGCCTTCGGAAAAGGTCAGGGCATGGCTCCGGAGGTTCCATGGGGCGAGGTTGGCGCCGGGGTGGGAGAGGATGCGGATGGCGGAGGAGAAGTCTTGCGGCCAGGAGTCGAGGTATTTTTGGTCGGCGAACTTGCCGTCTTCGACCTTGTCGCG
>CAXGVD010000342.1:0-3791 GCA_964012695.1 uncultured Opitutia bacterium | reverse complement strand
TTCGTGTCCTTTCCTTACAGACTGATTTACCGAGTGTAAGGCTAGACGATATAATTGGTGGCGCTCGCTCATACCAAGCTTAAGCCGTTTTACTGGCAGGAGGACGACTTGTAGCTAAGCGGTAGTTTCCTCTCCCAACAAATCCGGGGCCGGCGTTTACTTTTCGAACGCCGGCCCCGTTTTTTGCGTCAAATGAAACAGTTGGCCGGTTCTTGTGGATGAGAGACTGGATAAGCAGTTGTTTTTTTGATTTTAGTTATGCCTTTGCCGCGTGTGGTTTTCTACGGTTCGGACGCCATCGCTTTGCCTAGTCTCGACTTTCTTGCAGGGGAGGGAGCTGCCTCGTGCGAATTGGTGGGCGTCTTGACCCAACCGGACCGCCCTTCTGGGCGCGGGAAAAAATTGCGGCCCAATCCGGTCAAGGCGTGGGCCGAGGAAAAGGGGATTTCCGTTTCCGAACCTGAAAAGCCAGGGGAGGCGGAGGTTAAGTTTGCCCGCCGAGCGGACCTCGCCCTCGTCATGGCCTACGGCCATATTTTGTCTCGTGAACTGCTTGACGCGCCCGTGCATGGAACCTTCAACCTGCACGGCTCCCTTCTGCCCGCCTACCGCGGGGCTTCGCCTGTGGAAACCGCCCTCGCCTTGGGGGAAAGGGATTCGGGCGTCACGCTTATGCGGGTGGTTCCCCGGATGGATGCCGGTCCCCTCGTGGATGCCGAGGTCGTGGTCATCGAGTCGGGTGCGGACGGACCTTCTTTTCGTTTGGACATTGCCGCCGCTTGCGTTCCGCTTTTGCGCCGCAATTTACGCGTCCTTCTTGCAGGAGAAGCCGAGGAAAGACCGCAGGACGAAGCCGCCGCCACCTACTGCCGCAAATTGCGCAAGGAGGACGCCTTGCTTGATTTTCGCTCTTCCGCTTCCGTTCTCGCTCGGCGGGTGGCCGCTTTTCGCGGGTGGCCGGGGAGTCGTTTCGTTTGCGGGGACGTCGTGTTAAACGTGGGGGACGCGCAAGCTTTGGAGGAGCTCTCGCTCGCGCCTGGAGAAATCGGGGAGTCGGAGGAGTTTCCTCTCGTGGTGGGAACGGGGCGGGGTTCGTTGGCCTTGCTCGAACTCCAGCGTCCGGGGGGGCGGATGATGCCTGCCGCCGATTTCCTGCGTGGCTTTCCGTTGCGCGCCGGGGAAGTTCTTCGGGAGCAGGACGATTTGACGGAACTGCTCGTTTCCCCGCCTGGCAATCGTTCTCGAAATTAAAAGATTACTTGCTTGTCCTCGCCTTTTTCGCTTAATTGTTTAACCCAGTACAGCTTTATGAAAAACAGGGTGGTTTCCGGTGGATGGAGAAAGACCACGCTCAGTAGCCGTTGTTCGTGCGTCTCTTTCTCCTTGGTTAAGATAACTAGAGCCGTGTTCCTTGCGGGACTTGCGGCCACTGGCCTTGCTGGGGCGCCGGATGCGAATGTGCGTCTGGCCAATCTCACGCAGGACTTGGAGTTACTCTCCAGGCAAGTGGCCAACTTGAGTAGCGAGGTGGAAATCCTCCGGCGTGAAAACGTCCAGCTTCGGATCGTCGCTCAGCAGGCGGGCAAAACTCAAGGCGTGTCTCAAGCGAGTTTGCAGGACTTCGCCCGGCGGATGGACGCCCAGCTAGCCGACCTGCGGGCGGAAATGAATCGGAACAAGGCTGGATCCGATGCTCTTCGCAGGCATGTCGATGAGAGCCTCAAGCGCCTCGTCGAGCAAATGAACGCGGGCTTCGCGAAGATGAGCATTCCTGCGGCGTCGGCGGCACCTCCCAAGGAAACCGTTACTTTCAACGACGACTACCCGCAGGACAAGGGCTTCGTCCACACCGTCGAGAAGGGCGAAACCGTTACCAGCATCGCCAAGAAGTACAAGTCCAAGATTAGCTGGATTCTGAACGCCAACCGCATTAGCGACCCACGAAAAGTGTTCGTCGGGCGCGAGTTGTTCGTTCCTCAAGGAACCTGAACGTGGAGGATGTGACCATGGCGAAAAGCGCTACACGACTCGGTCGCGGTCTCGGCGGTCTCATCGCTGGCGGGACGGGGGGAACCTCCGCCGGCTTTCTTGACGAGCGGGCTCCGGAAAAAAACGGTGGCCGAGTCAACGGCAACGGCCAAGCACCCCGAAACGGTTCCTCCGTTTCCGAGGCGACGGTCACGGGTATCGGCGACGCCGGGCCGGCCCTGCAACCTGTTGGAGAACGGTTGTTGGAGGTGGCTCTCGATTCTCTTTGTCCCAACCCTCGCCAACCCCGCAAGATTCTGGATCCCGTCAAGGTCAAGGAGCTTGCCGCCAGCATCCGGGCCGAGGGCTTGCTTCAGCCCGTCGTCGTCCGCCAGGCCGAAGAGCAAGGGGTCTACGAAATCATTGCGGGCGAACGCCGCTGGCGGGCCCACCGGGAACTGGGGCGCAAGACGGTGCTGGTTCGCGTGGTGGACGCCACCGACCTTTCCTCAGCCAGTCTTTCCCTCATCGAGAACCTGCAACGGGAAAACCTTAACCCGATTGAAGAGGCGTTGGGCTTCGCCTCCTTGCTGAACGATTTCAACCTGACTCAAGCCCAAGTCGCCGAGCGCGTGGGTAAGAGCCGGACCTATGTCACCAACACTTTGCGTCTCCTCCAATTGGATGACGAACTCCGCATGCTGCTTGGTGGAGGTGGGCTGAGTGTCGGGCATGCCAAGGTTTTGTTGGGGGTTGAGGACGAGGAACTCCGTGCCAACCTTGGCAAGCAGGCCGCCTCCGAAGGCTGGACCGTGCGGGAATGCGAACAAGTGCTTGCGGACTTGCGGGAAGATGATTCCGCGTCTCCTACCGCTTCCTCCCGTAGCAAGCGTAGCGCGGCGCCTTCGGCCGCCTTGAACGCTCTGGCGGCTAGAGTCGCCGAGCGTTTGGACTTGAAGGCGAAAGTCATTCCGGCTGCGTCGGGGGGCGGCAAGCTCGTCCTTCCCTTTTCGGACGAGCAAGACCTTCGCCGCATCACCACCGCCTTGGGCGTTTAGTCCGGGGGGGACTTCAGCGACCAAACTAGAGTTGCCAAGGCTTTGGAAAAGGGGCATGCTCAATCCTTTTCCCTGAAATCGTCATGATAACGTTTCTGACAACGCTATTGATTCTACTGTGCCTCTTCATCGTCCTGTTGGTACTCCTGCAACGCACTTCCGGAGGGATGGGTTCCGCTATGGGCGGCGGTGCCGCCGACCAAATGCTCGGCGCCGGTTCCGGTGCCCAATTGACCAAGATGACGGTGTGGAGCATCGTGGGCTTCTTCGTTTTGGCCTTCGCCTTGTATGTGTATTACCAAGTGGAGACCGAGGAAGGCGAATCGCTTCAGCGCAAGGGACCCGCCTCGGTTGAAAGCGGACCCGGCCTGAATGGAGGCATTTCGCTTCCTCCCGTTCCTGCTCCAGTTTCCAGTACCAACCCATCCGAAGCGAACGCTACCACGCCCGCCCCAGCTCTGGCTCCCAAGTCCAACGCCTCGGAGGCCAATGCTTCCGCCCCGCTTCCCGCCGGAAACGCCTCCGCTCCCGCACCGCCGGTTGCGCCTCCTCCCGCCGAGGAAGGTAACGCATCGGTCGTGCCCGTGCCCGCCGAATCCAACGCGACGGATTCCCCAGAATAAGTCGGGGTCCGTTTTCCCGGAAGAGGAGTCGACGTCCATGCCCTTCATTCGTCTGCGGATGTATGCGATCTGCGGAGTGAAGGGGCGCCTGAAGTTTCTTGCGGCACTGGCCATTGCGGCGGCTTTAGCCTTTTCGCTCCCC
>CAXGVD010000341.1:0-3806 GCA_964012695.1 uncultured Opitutia bacterium | reverse complement strand
CTGCCTCCCGCCCTTCCCGCGCTCTTGTACGCCCTCGACATCTACAAGAGGGCCGACAAAGCCTGCCTGACAGGAGGCGCACCTTGGAAAGAAAGCGATGTGCCGCTGCTGGCCAAGAACCTCAACGAGGAAACGGCGGGGAAAGAATTGTTCCTGCTTGTGGCGGCTTGTCGCCGGGCGGGCATCGATCCCGAAGCCGCCCTCAGGCGTTACGCAACCGGGGTCGCCGAAAAGCTTGAACCTGCCCCGTCATGAGGGATGCGGCCCGTGTTCAATAGCGAAGGCAAGAGAGAAAAGAGTGGAGCAGTAGGCGACCTGCCCGCATACCGCGTCCGCCGGTCCTCTCGGGCTAAAAGGATTAACCTGCGCGTAAGGGACGATGGTGAAGTCGTCCTCACCTTGCCCCCAAGGTGCTCGCAGAAAGAGGGCACGGCCTTTCTGCGGAAGAACCTGAAGTGGTTGCGGCAAAAGCTGGCGGAACCTCGGCCCAACAGTTCCCTGTCCGAACACTTCCGCCAAGGGGGGAAATTGACGGTGCAAGGGGAACTTGTCGCCGTCCGCATCAAGACCGAAGGGGCGGAAGGTCGTATGGCCTGGTCTCTCGAAACCCCGGGCAAACTTCTCCTGCTTCTCGACCCCGACTCCTCTCCCGACCCCCAGATCGCACTCCTTCTACGCGACCTCGCAAAGGACTGGTTGCGCGAGCGAACCGCCGACTTAGCCGAAACGGCGCAAAGCAAGCCGGAGCGAATCCGCATCGGCGACCAGAGGTCTCGCTGGGGTTCCTGCTCCTCCAGAAAAACATTGTCCCTGAACTGGCGTATCCTCTTGCTGCCACCGCGGCTTGGCGACTACGTGATCCGCCACGAACTCGCTCACTTGAGACATATGAACCACTCCTCCGCCTTTTGGGCTCACCTCGAAGCCCTGCACCCTGGAGCGAGGCAGGACGACCGACTTTTAGACGAGGTGGGCCGCCCGCTCATGTTTCTCGGCAGAAACTGCTGAACTGCGGAAAACATTCTTTCAGGCTGACATGGGCTTGACCGGTCTTCTATAACCGGCGGCATGACCAAGAAACTTCTCCTACTTTCCGCCTCCCTTTGCCTTGGGCTCGGCTCCTTGACGAAGGCGGCGACGAAAAACATCGTGCTCATGCTCAGCGACGACCATAGGTACGATTTCCTAGGTTTCAAGGAGGACGCACCGAAATTTCTCGAAACCCCGAACCTGGATCGTCTCGCCCGCGAAGGCGCCCACCTCGCCAACGCCTTCGTCACCACCTCCCTTTGCTCACCCAGCCGAGCCTCCATCCTCACGGGGCAATACATGCGACGCCATCACGTCGTGGACAACCAACGCCCCGTTCCCGCTGGCACCCGCTTCTTCCCCGAGTACCTTCAAGAGGCTGGTTACCGCACGGCTTACGTCGGCAAGTGGCACATGGGACACGAGAACGACGAGCCTCGCAAAGGCTTTCACCACTGGGTCAGCTTTCCAGGGCAAGGCGTTTATTTTGATCCCGTGCTCAACCTCAATGGCAAGCGCAAAGCCTTCAAGGGCTATCTCGCCGACGTCCTCGCCGACCAAGCCATATCCTGGCTCGACGCAGCCGCTCCCGACGCCAAGGCGGGCAAACCCTTCTTCCTCCAAGTCGGCTTCAAGGCCGTGCACTATCCCTTCCAACCCGCTCCGCGCCACGACGACCGCTACACCGGGAAAGCCATCGACTACCCCGAAACCATGGCTAATACCGAGGAAAACTACCTCAGCCAATCCCGTTGGATACGCGAGCGTCGCTACGGCATTCACGGCATAGACCACATGCAGACGGGTGCCTTCGACAAAGACCCCGTTCCTTCCTTCGACAAACTATACCACGACTTCTGCGAAACCGTCCACGGACTGGACGAAAACATAGGCCGCATCCTCGACCGCCTCGACAAACTCGGCTTGGCCGAAGACACCCTCGTCCTCTACCTCTCCGACAACGGATTCGCCCTTGGAGAACACGGATTCTACGACAAGCGCGACGCCTTCGAGGAATCCATCCGCATCCCCATGGTTCTGCGGGCGCCCGGTCTCGTCAAGCCCGGGACCACCATAAACCGGATGATACTGAACGTTGACGTGGCCCCGACCATTCTAGACTTCGCGCGGGTCCAGCTCCCCGAAAAGCCGAAAATGGACGGCCGCTCCTTCCTTCCTCTCCTTAAAGCTAAGAACGCCGAGCAACGCCGCCGCATCCCGTGGAGAGAGCACTTCGTTTACGAGTACCACTGGGAATGGAACTTCCCCGCCACTCCCACTACCTTCGCAATACGCACGGACCGTGAAAAATACGTCTTCTACCACGGGCTCTGGGACAGAAACGGCTACTACGACCTGACCTCCGACCCCCACGAACGGCACAACCTCATCTCCCTCCCCGCTCACCGCGAGCGCATCCTCGAACTGCGCGAACGGCTTTTCGACGAACTGGAGGACTCCGGCGGTATAACTCTACCCGTGCGCCGGCCCAAAAACGAGCAGTTCCACGACCGCAAGCTTCCCCGTTAAGAAAGTCCAAGCATCTTCTGAGGCGGCTTGACGTCCCGCCCGTTGAGCGGCGTATTCATTCTTTTTCCTTTCTCTCGAAACCCAATCAACCACAAAGAGACCGACGCAATGAAGAAGACACTTCTCACCTTTCTCACCTTCGTCCTCGCAGCCACCTTGGCCCTCGCCGACAATGAAGTGCTGACCCTCAAGGGAACTGACGGCCCCGGCAAGGGCAAGACCATCGTCCTGGTTTCCGGCGACGAGGAGTACCGCACGGAGGAATCCATGCCCATGCTCGCCAAGATTCTCTCCCAAAAGCACGGCTTCGACTGCATCGTGCTCTTCGCGTGGGACTCTGCGGGCAAGCACGTAGATCCCAACAACCAAGCCGGCGTGCGCGGTTGGAAATACCTGGACGGGGCAGATCTCATGCTCACGGGGACTCGCTTCCGCCGCCCCTCTGCCGAGGACGCCGCCCACGTCACCAAATTCCTCGACGCAGGTAAACCCGTCATTGGCATCCGCACCGCCACCCATGCCTTCACAGGCGGCGGTAGTTTCGGGGGCAAGCTCTCCTACGGTGCCTTCGGCCCGAACGTGATGGGCGAGGGCTGGGTCAGCCACCACGGCGGTCACAAGCGCGAAGGAGCCCGCGGAGTGATTGAAAAGAAGAACGCCGGGCACCCCATCCTGCACGGAGTGAAGGATGTCTTTGGCCCCTCGGACGTCTACGGCATCCGCCGCGTCACCGAAGATCGAGGGGACGTCATCCTGCTCCGCGGCGCCGTGACCAAGAACCTAGATCCCAAGTCCCCCAATGTCGAAGGCAAGAAGAACGACCCTATGCAAGCCCTCGCTTGGCTCCACACTTACGAATCCCCCGCGGGTAAGAAAGGCACCACCTTCTGCACCACGATGGGCGCCTCCGTGGACCTCGTGAGCGAAGATCTCCGTCGCCTCCTAGTGAACGCCGCATACCACCTCACGGGGCTCGAAGTTCCTAAGCGAGCGGACGTCGACTACGTCGATCCCTTCTACCCGTCCTTCTATGGCTTCATACGCGACAAAAGCTACTGGCCGGGGCAGGACATGCAACCGGAGGACTACGGTCTAGGCAAATCTCCAAACGCGCCCGATCCAAAAGGCACGCCGCCTTGGCCCTTCCGCCCCCTGAAGAAGAAGTAATCTCCGTTCCCTATACCCTTCGCGACAGTTGGAATCCAGCCAAACGGCTTAGGATAACTCTCGGGCGAAGCAACTGGTTT
>CAXGVD010000340.1:0-3814 GCA_964012695.1 uncultured Opitutia bacterium | reverse complement strand
CCCTTCGTCGGTGCGGGCGTCGGTTTCGCCGCCGTGTTCGAGAAGGATTTCGAGGGCGCGGCGGTTGCGCCCCCAGGAGGCGGAGTGTAGGGGGGTGGAATCGTGGCGTCCGCGGGCGTCGGGTTTGCCGCCTTTGTCGATGAGGTACTCGACGATGGACGGGTTGCCCTTGTAGGCGGCGTAGTGCATGGGGGAGTGGCCGAAGCGGTCGGGTGCGTTGAGGAGGGCGCCCGCGTTGACGGCGGCGACTACGTCCGCCGCCCGGTTTTGGGAGATGGCGGTGAAGAGGTCTTCGTTTGCGGCGTCGATGATTTCTTGGGCGAGGTGACGTCCGAAAGCTTGCCAGCCGTTGGCTTTGGGGTCGCGGAGCTTCAGAACGACTTGGACCGATCGATGGTCTCCGGTGAGGCGTAGGCGTTCGGCTTCGTCGGCGATGGAGAGGATTTTCAGGAGGTTGAAGTTGGCGGCTCGGGTGTCTCGTATTGAGCGGGAGAGGGCACGGACGTCGAGGTCAAGGACGACGGGGTGCTTGGTCATGAGTTCCCTGCGTTGTTTGCCCAGAGTGCGGAGGGCTCGTCCGTGTTCGGCTTCGCGTTTGTATTCGGGGGAAGCGAGCCAGAGGGAGTCGGCTTTCTTGACGAGGTGCAGGCGGTTGGTGGCGAGGATTTTTTCCATAGAGCCGTTGGCGTTTGAGCCGGCGAGGAGTTGGCTGAGGGCGAAGGGGGAGTCGATGCCCGCGCCAATAAGGAAGGCAGTTTGGGGAGTGGAGGATTGGGCGGGCGGTTTGGTGGGATCGATGGGCGGTGGAGGCGGCCGATGGAAGGAACCTAGGGCTAGTGCAAAGCGTCCTGAAGGGGCTTCGAGGAGTTGGCCAATACTGGCGTCGAAGCCGGGGAGAGGGGAGTCGGTGGTGAGGTCGGAACCAGGGAGGCTTGCGAGCAGTGTATTGAGGGTGTCGAGCAAGGCGGCCCGCAAGGCGTCGGACTCGAAGGAGATGGCGGCGAGGAGAGGGGCGTCGCCGGGGAGAACGTCCAGCATGGCAGGGGGGAGGCCGGGGCCGGCTTTATTTTCTTCGCCGTTGTCGGACGGTTTGTCGGGGTCTTCGATATCCAGAACGACCCGTCCCGTTTGGGCCGTGAGGCGAGCTGAGAGCTTGCCTTGGAGGAGGGGTCCTAGAGCGGGCAGAAGTGCCTTCCATTGGTCTGGGGGCCAGTTGAGGCGGAGGAGTTCGGCGATGCTTTCGCCATTGAGGTAGAGGGAGAGGTCGGCGGATTTAGCGAGGTGTTGGGCCAAAGGCCTGGGGAGTTCGGCGGGTGGTGTGGCGAGGAGCTTGCGGGCGGTTTGCTCCACGCGGTCCGCGGGATCCGCACCGTCGAGGTTGTTGGGGCCGACGCCTAGCAGGGCGAATACGCGTCCCGCGTGGGCCACGCCGAAGGTGGAGCCGGCGGAGACGTAGGCGGTGAAGTTCTTTCCTTTCCGGGGAGCAAGTCGGGCGGGTTTCGCCATTTCGGCGACGTATCCGGCCAGCTTTTCCTTGTCTTCTGCTATGAAGAGGGCGCCGAGTGTGATGGGGTCGTCCTTTGCCAATCCTCCGCGAACAAAGAAGTGCCAAGGCGTTTGGAGGCGTATACCCGAGGCGTTGAGGTCGCGCAGGAAGGGGCCGACTGCGGGTACGAGTTCCTCCGCCCGTTCCAGTAAGGGAGCCCACTCCGGGGTGTCGAGGTAGCCTGACTTTTCGACGACGACTCCCGTCCGCAGGGTGGCGACGGCGTAGGAGTCGGCGGGTATCCGAAGGGCGGCGCCAGGGAGGGCGGCGGACGCTTGGGAGGCGGCGAGGAGGCCGCCGAGGAGGGTGGCGTGTAGTCTCATGGCTTCCGGTCGGTGAGTTTCGAGCGGCCCGTTTGGGGACGCAGACCTAATAGCATGCGGCGCGTAGGGCGTGTGGGTCAATGTCGTTCGGGGTTGCGGGCTTGATGATCGCAGGCAAAGACGGCATGGTGCGGACAATGCTTTTCGAGAAGAAGGAGGACGGAGCCCGCGTTCTGAAGCCCGTATGGTGGCGGCAGGCGTCCTTTACCCTGTTCCTGCTATTGCTGTGGACTTTCTTTTACGCCGTCGAGTTTAAGGAGGACTGGGAATGGCTGGGCTGGACGTCGCGCATCTTGGCTGGGGTGACGGCGGGCTTTGGCTTGTTCGACCAAGCCTTCGTGTGGTCCCGCCTCAGGGTGGATGGAGAGGGTTGTTCGCTCAGGGGCTGGTTCCGCCGAGTGGACTTGCTCTGGGAGGAGTTGGAGGCCTTCGAACTGCGCGACTACGCCGGAAAACCGCTTGTTGTGGCCCGTCTGACGAAAAAGGCGGGCCGAAAACGCAAGACGGCGGAAGGGCTGCTTCCCTTCCCCTGTGCCTTCGGCAGGTCCGTGGAAGAAGTTTTCAAGGAACTGGAGGAACTGCGAAAGCGCCGGGGTCGCTGAGAAGGGGAGTCAAGGTTTCGACGAGCCGCGAGGTGCGCAGGGCTCTTCCCTTCGCGTTTGGGTGGTAGGGCGTGTCGTAGGCGTGACGGGCTTCGAAGCAGGCTTCTTTCCATTCTCCGGCGACGGGTACCTCCAAGTCGTTCCAGAAGGCCTTGATGCGGGCGAGGTTTGCGGAAACGATAGGATTTTCCGCGTAGTTCGGATGGAAGTGGAGGTTCGGCCAGGAGGCGATGACGGCTATGCCGTTTTCCCGACAATCGTGTATGAAGTCCGTGAAAATGGTGCGCGAGTCCGAGGTGATGTTCAGGGGACGTAGAAGTAATTCGTTGGGTTGTTCGAGCAGTTTTTCTCGGGAGACTTTACGACCTTCGTTGATGCGGGCGTTGCCTAGGGCGTCGATGTCCCAGGCGCATCGATAAATTTCTGAGTTCGCGTAGGGGTTTAGGGCAAGGAAGGTGGCGTCCCGCAGGTGCGAGCCAGGCAGGGATAGGGCGAGCCGCGCCCGGTCGAGGAAGGGCAGGGTGTGGCGGAAATCGCTTTGCGGACCAAAGACGAGGTTTAGGTAGGTGAGGTTGACTTCTCCGCTACGGGTGAAGGTATAGTGTCCGTATTCCCAGAACATGGCGACGATGTCTCCGCGTTTTAGTCGCGGCTTCAACAGATAGAGGATGAGTTCAGGTCCCATTCCCGCGGCGCAACCGAAGTTTACCGAGTTCAGCTCGGAAGAAGCTGTAAACTGAACGGAATCAATGCCGAAGAGAACATTGGAGCCGCCCGTCAAGTAGAGGGTGGGTGAGTCCGCAGGGGCTGTGTCAGCGGCCTTCAGCTTGGGTTCGACGATGCTTTGGGTGAAGATGGCGTTTGGAACGGGTTTGTTCCGAACATAGGCTAGGGCACCGGCCCAGGCCAAACCGGCGAGAAGAAAGCCCGCGGCGAAGCAGGGCAAAGGTTTGAAGAGGATGGACGGCATCAAAAGCGAAAGTAAAGGAAGTCGTGCGAGATGGCTTCGAAGGACACCTTGAGGCCGAAGAAGAAAAGGATCCCGCACAAGAAGACGACTTTGGCCGTGGGCATGTCGATGCGTTGGTTTTCGTCGCGGTCGAGGGCGACCAGTTCCATGGCGTTAGGGAGCTTGGCGACCAATGCGAGTAAGAGCAGGAGAAAGGGCAGCAACCCGAGGTCCGTCACTTGGTTGGGAAGGAGTCCGCCGAAACGAAGGTAGCCTTCCGCGTCCGGAGGGCCGAGAAATCGGGGCAAGTCCATGCCGTTGAGTCCAAGCATTGAGGAAATGAGGGAAAAGGCTTGTTCGAATTCCGGGCTGCGGAAGAAGGTCCATGTCAGAG
>CAXGVD010000339.1:0-3825 GCA_964012695.1 uncultured Opitutia bacterium | reverse complement strand
CTTCAAACGCAAAACCACACGCCTACATCATGCCACACGAACTCCCTTCTCTCGATTACGCCGCGGACGCCCTGGAGCCTCATATTGACGCCCGCACGATGGAAATCCATCACGGCAAGCACCACCAAACCTACGTCAACAACCTCAACGCCGCCCTCGAAGGGCACGACGAACTCGCGGCCAAGGCCATCAACGACCTCGTGGCCGACCTCTCCGCCGTCCCCGAATCCATCCGCGGCGCCGTCCGCAACAACGGCGGCGGCCACGCCAACCACACCTTCTTCTGGAAAATCCTCTCTCCTTCCGGAGGCGGTCTCCCCTCGGGCGACCTCGCCGCCGCCATCGACTCCGCCTTCGGCAACCTCGACGCCCTCAAGGACGCCTTCGGCAAAGCCGCCCTCACCCGCTTCGGCTCCGGTTGGGCCTGGCTCGTGAAGCAGGCTGACGGCTCCCTAGCCGTCACCTCAACCCCCAACCAAGACGGCCCCCTAATGGAAGGCGTGGCCGACATCACGGGAACCCCCGTGCTCGGTCTCGACGTCTGGGAACACGCCTACTACCTCAACTACCAGAACCGACGCCCAGACTACGTAGCCGCCTTCTGGGACGTCGTGAACTGGGACCAAGCCGCCACCAACTTCGCGAGCTGAAGCTCGCTCGCCTCGGCCCCTCGCACCGAGAAAGCCGTCGTGGACAAACAACCGGGAGGGATCATTTCCTCTGGCCACGGACACGCCCCTCCCAAAACTCGTTGACGTTCTCACGCGCGGGAAATTGTATTAAAACACCAATGTGTCGGGTTCCGTTTCGAACACGTCCATTATCCATCCAGCCAACCAAAAGCATGAACGCGTCAGGTTTCTTCCTTCGACTATCCACCTTCACGGCGGCTCTTCTCTGCCCCCTGCTTCCCCTGCTCACCCACGCCCAAGACGAAGAGGAAAACCCCGCCGAAAAGCAAACCTCCCAAGGCGGCGGCAAGATCGTCCGCTCCGCCGGCGTGGAAGCCAACCCCATGCACGCCGTCCTCCGCCAACTCGTCGGTATAGAGATCAAGGTCGCCGTTCTCAAGTACGAAACCGTGAAGGCCCAAGTGGCCGCGGGCACGGCCAACCCCGCCCAACTGGAAGAGGCCAAGGCCGCCGTAGAAACCCTCGTCAAGGAGAACCCCGTCGTTGCCACCGAGCCCGAAGTGGCCAAGGAAATCCCCGTGGAAATCGTTCCGCCGCCCGCCCCCCCCCCGCCTCCCAACGTCACGCCCCCCACCAACCCCGGCTCCCCTCCCTCCTCCAACACCTACGCCTACGACGTATCCGCCGACAGCCTCTCCGTCGACCACGGCTACAGCACCACCACCCTCTCCCGAACTGAAGCTACCTCCACCAAACTTGCCACCGTCGCCGGCGTGGACGCCAACACCGCACTGACCATTCCCTACCTCATAGACGTATTCGAGACTGACCTCTACACCACCCAAGGCGCTACCCACTTCAACCAAGTGCTAACCGAGACCATGCCCCTCGTGAACGCCCTCCTCACGGAAGTCACCCTCGCCGGCTCCCCCACCCTCTCAGGACACGCCAACCTATACACCTCCGACTCCGTCAAAAACATCCTCTCAGGCAAAAACCCCTACTATTACCAGCTCGTCAAGGCCCTCGCCGCCAAAAACGCCTTTGGCGACGCAGGAGACGCAGCAGGCTCACAAGTCGTCACCCGCTCCCTCGAAGCCCTCTTCGGAGCCGCCGGCGTCACCGCCGCCACCACCGTCTCGGACCTACTCGATAAAACCGTCGCCCAAGTGCTACCCGACGCCTCCTCCAAATACGCCACACTCCTCGGCGTCCGGGCCGATAACAAAGCCACAAACGCCCCCCTCTTCAACCTCCCCGCCAAAAACGTCCAAGGCGTCGTTGGGCAAAATGTTACCCTCGGCCAAGCCGGCTCCGCCACCTCAATAGACCTCACATCCCAACTCAAGCCCTCCACTACAAAGCCAACCTCGGCCGCCGACTGGAAAGTCTTCGGCATAGGCGCAGGCAAAGACCTCACCGTGAAGGGCGACATCACCTTCACGAACGCCAACCGGCACGCCGGCACGGGCAAAATCGTCAAGGACCACGCCCTCGCCATCGGCGCCCTCGACGACGTCCACTTCCACTCGCAAACTTGGGAAAAAGACTGGGGCCTAGCTCCCGGCTTCCTCGCCCAACACGGCGCTGCCATGGCCGCGGGAACCGCATCCACCGCCACCGCCGCCAACAAGACCAACCGCATCACCGTCGATTTCGAAGGTGCCAACCTCTACCTCGGCTCCGTTTCGAAACTCGAACTCGTCAACGTCGATCTCAAATCCGGCGGAAACCTCGG
Organism: uncultured Opitutia bacterium; assembly: GCA_964012695.1. Lineage (GTDB taxonomy): Bacteria > Verrucomicrobiota > Verrucomicrobiia > Opitutales > Seribacteraceae > CAXGVD01. Next base: position 1,455 of record CAXGVD010000339.1, on the reverse strand, counting down.
CGTCGGCTCTCTCGAAGAGTTGAGCATCGTCTCGCTCGACCCCAACAAACGCAACACCCTCACCGTCGGACAAAACACCCACGCCTCCGAAGGCGAAAAAATACAGCTCTACGCCAACGAACGAGTCCTCGCCGACGGCGTGGACTTCAAGGGCAACGTGGACGAAATCTACATGCAGGCCCGCACCGTGGACCTCAAGAACGTCACCTTCCCCGGCGGCTCCGAAGTCATCCTCGTCTCCGAATACGGCGGCGTGGAAGGCAAGTACCCAACCTTCGGCGCAAGCAACCGGGCAATGGGACGGGTCAACTTCATCGATAACGTCAAGTACGACGTCAAAACCATCGACTCCAAATCCGCCTTCGACGCCCTCGGTTCCACCCACGCTATCTCCACCTCCAACGGGAGCAAGCACCCTATCACCATAAACCCCTTCTCAAAAGCCACCGCCAAACCCTGAACGCCGCAGCCTTTCACCTTTTCGCACACCTTCTCGGAGTCCGTACACGACATGAATCGCCTCGCCCTTCTCCTCCCATTCCTCGCCCCCTTCCTCCTCTTCCCGCCCGCCCTGGCCCAGCAACCCGGGGGCGGCCTCGCCCTTCCCCCGGAAGCCGCCCCCAGATTCGACCCAGGCGCCCTAATCCTCCCCCCCGAGAACGCCGCCCCGGCTAACGTCGGTGCTCCCCCCCCCGCCGTCGCAATCCCGCGCGCCGCCGCCTCGCAACCTGGCTCCGCTGACCTCGGTCTCCAGCGCCCCGTCTCCGTGAAACGCCGCGGTTTCGACTACTTCATCGGCTTCGACTCCCGAATCTTCTACAGTTCCAACCCCTCCCTATCTCAAACCAACGACCCCCTCGAAATCCCCGCCGGCATCTTCCAGAACAACCTCCACACCGGCTTCAGACTCGGCTCCTACAACTTGGGACGCGCCGCCTTCTCCCCCTACATAGGAGCCAGCTATGCCCGCTTTGACCACTTCGGCGACAAGTCCCTCAACGCCTTCGACTACTCCACCCTCGGCGCTTACGGCTTTGGCCTACTTCAATTCTCCAACGGCTGGGCCATACGAGCCGGGCTCAGCTACTACCAAGACCGCGAATCGAACGACGGTGAACGCCTCTACGACGAAATCGCACCCGGTCTCACTCTCCTCAAAACCTTCAGCTTCGGTAAGGCTGTGTCTGTCGTGGACTTTGGCGTCCACCACCACTTCAGCGACTCCGTAGCCTACTCCGGCCTCGGCTTCGAAGACGCCCTCGACCGCACCGAATACGCCGCCCGCTGGACCCTCACTACCCACCTCGGCCCGATCGAACTCTCCCCCTACGCCCGCATCGCCTTTCTCGACTACCGCAACGGCAACCAAGCCCACCGCACCGACCTCATGCGTGAATTCGGCCTCAGCCTTGAATACCCCATCAACGACTACATCTCCGCCTCCCTCTTCGCCCG
>CAXGVD010000338.1:0-3851 GCA_964012695.1 uncultured Opitutia bacterium | reverse complement strand
CTTTTCGTAAACGAGGACGAGGTGGAGGGGCTCGTCGGGCTTGGCCGTCTCGGGAGTGGATTCAGGGAAGTCGAGAGTGCGGGAGTGGCCGTTGCTGCCCGATATCCAGTGGCGGTTCTTGCGTTCGCCAAGGACGATGGTGTCGAAGAAGTCCCCCGGGCCCTGGATGCCCATGACGCCGCCGCCGCGCTGGTCGAGGTTGGGCAGGAAACAACGGACTTCGAGACTCTTGGCCTTGAGTTCCACGGGCAGGTTAGGGCTTTGGAGGTAGGTCCGGTCGCGCAGGACGACCCCGCCGTTTTCGAAACGAACCTTTTTATCTTTGCCGTGGACCTTGAGTTCGAAGGAGCCGACCGAGCTTTTCAGGTCGCCGTCGAACTCCCAGGCGGCGTAGGGCTTCAGGTCGACGGGTTCGGGGGCGAGGGGGTCGTTGCGTCGGGTTTCGAGGATGTGTTCCTTGATGGGGTCGAGGAGGACGGCCAGGTCGGTCCGAGCGGCGCTCAGGTTGGTTTCGAGTGTCTTGCGGCGCTCGGCGTTGACCCGGTTTTCCTCTGTGATGGCGGCGGCGTCGAAGGGTGGCGGGGTCAGGTCCGAGTGGTACCAGGTCTTGAGAAAGTCGCTTCGATAGGAAAAGGCGGGGGCGAGAAGTTCCACGAGAGGACGGTTTTCGAGGAAGACGGCATCGAAGAGAAGCAGAGGCTCCAGCAGCATACGGAGGCCGGCGGGCTGGTTGGGGTCGAGGCCGTAGAGGCGGTGCTTCTTGGGGTCGGGGGTGGCTGCGAGGACGTTTTCGAGCTGCATCCACTGGGCGGGAAACACGTCGAGGAAGCGTTCGACCCGGGGGTCGGAGAGCATCCGATCGATGGTTTTGCCGAGGATTTCGGGCTTGGCGAGTTCGCCGCTTTCGGCGAGGCGGAGCAGTTCGTCGTCGGGGCCGCTCACCCAAAGGAAGAAGGACAGTTCGGAGGCGAGGGCGAAGAGGTCGACCCGGTCCCCTTCGGGATCGTAGCGGTAGAGGAACTTGGGGGAGGAGAGGGCGGCGGAGGCGACCTTCTTCATGGCGGCGGTGAAAGGGACGTCCTGCTTGAGCTTCCCGAGAACATAGGCGACGTAGCGGTCGAGGGTGGCCTTCTCCGACGGTCTGCGAAAAGCCCTCATGAGAAAGGCGTCAAGACGTTGGCGAACTTCCGCCGCGAGGTCGGCGTCGCCTTCTGGTTCCTTGAAGAATTCATTCCAGACGCCGACGTTCCCTTGGTGGAAGTCGGGGCTGTCCACGATGGAAACGCTGAGCCGGAGAAAGGCGTCCAGCAGGAGCGGAGAGAGAGTGAGTTGGTTGGCTTGGTTGTCGTAGCCGTGGGCGGCCCGGAGGTCCTTGGGAAAAGGTTTCACCTCCTTCATTCCCGGCTTGGGAGCGAGGGCGAAGGAGGCAACGTCCACCCGATCGGGCATGGCGCCGCCCGCCGCCGTTTGCAGGTAGGGACTGAGGCGGGTCATGAGCTTTTCGGGAAGCGGAAAGAGGTCGAGCTTGAGGCCGAAGATATCCTTCACCACGTTGTTGTACTGAAAGCGGTTCAGGCGGCGGACGGGGTTGCGGACGGCCTCGGAACCCGCAGACGCTTCGCGCAGGGCGGTTCGGAGGGCATCGAGGAGGCGAGCTCGTTCGGCTTCGCTCGGTTGAGGCTCGTCCTCGGGGGGCATGTCCCGGGCGTCCACGACGTCGACGAGTTCCTTCAGCAAATCGGGTTTGGCGAGAAGTTGGGCAGCACTTCCGATTTCCTTGAGGTTCACCTTCCCCTTGGTCTTCTCGCCACCGTGGCACTTGACGCAGCTTTTGGCGAAGAGGGGCTTAAGGAAACCGTCGAAATCAACTGGTGCGCGACCAAAGACGGGGGCGAAAGCCGACGTAACAAGGAACGCCGCCAAGCCAAAGAACGAGCTGCGGGTAAGCAGACGTCCGACAGGCGATGGACGCGGGCGGGACTTCAGGTCCACAGGTCGGAGAGGACGCCCGTGCTGTCCGCGAAGGTGTCGATTTCCAAGCCCATCAGCTTGGCGAAGGTGAGCCAGAGGTTGGAGTTCAGGGTGCCACTCTTGCACTTCACGAAGCGTCCCTGCTTGATTTGGCCTCCGGCCTTGCCCGCGACGACGACGGGGAGGTCGAAATACTGGTGCGTGGCTCCATCCCCGAGGCCAGCCCCGTAGAAGACGATGGAGTTGTCCAGCATGGAACTGCCGTCGGACTCCTTCAAGACCTTCATGCGGGAGAGGAGGTAGGCGTACTGTTCCACGTGGAAGGCATCGATTTTCTCCACCCCCGCCTGCACCTCGGGCTTCTTCTGGTTGTGGGTCATGTTGTGGTGCTGCACGGGCTTGTCGAAAACGCCTTCGTACCTCAATGTGGCGTCCCAACGCTCGGGTCCAATCATGAAGGTCGCCACGTTCGTCAGGCCCATCTGCATGGCCAGCAGCATCAAGTCGGCCTGCAACCGGATGTACTCGCCCCGGGGCAAAACCTCCTCCTTAGGCACCTTCACGTCCGCCCCGGCCAACATCCGCTCCAGCTTCTTCGTGCGGACTTCCACGTTGCGAATCATCTCCATGAACTCGCCCATTGTCTCCCGGTCCTCGCGGCCCAGCTTACCCGACAAGTCCTTGGCGTCCGCCAGCACCAAGTCGGTGACGTCGCCGACATGGTCCCGGTAACCGTCAGCCAGAAACAGCCGTTCGTAGAGTTTCCTAGGATCCTTGATGGAGGGTGCGATTTTATCCGGACCGTACCAGGAAACGTTGTCGAAATAAATCGACTCCTTTCCGGCCTTGAAACCGTTGCAACCAATTTCCAAGGTACTGAAGGCGGAATTCTTCCCGACAGCGTCGCCGATGACGTGGTCCAGCGACCTTCCGTTGGGATATCGCCACCCCCGCTCGGCGGCCTGCTCGGGGGAAACACTTGTGAGGAAACAGGAAGCGGCCTGAGCGTGCACGTCCTGTCCGTTTTTGTAGGTCCGGTCCAGCCCCGTGATCAAGGTGACGTCCTTGGCGTGCGGGGCCAAGGGTTTCAAGGTACGAGTCAACTCGAGCGGATAAACGCCAGGCAAGTTTTGGATTCTTTTCTTGTCCTTGAACTTGTCCGCGTTGAAACCACCCACGAAGCCCGGCCGTTCGCCCTCCTCCTCTCCTGGAAAGAAGGCCCGCCGCACCACCCCATTCGGCAGGTAGACGAGAATCAGCTTCTTGCTCGGCACCGAGCTCTTGCCTGCCGCGACTCCCGCAGCACCTCCCGCCAACGAATGCAGGAAAGGCAGACTGACCAAAGCTCCGTTGGTCCGCAAGAAAGAACGACGCGTAATAGAGTTCATAGCTTCGAATCCTCCGTAAACCAAGGACCGATGGCAAACAAAAGAGTGGCCGAAAACGCCATTTCGCTAGGAGACCTCTCAACAAGCAAACGAGGCCAAGAGACCCCGCACATCCGCAGAAAACCGCCCAAAGCTCACCTCGAAGCCGACTCGCCAAGCCTCGACCTTTGAACAAATAATGCTTTAACATAGGCAGCTCCGTCCGTCGAAGGAGCTGCGAGCCGATATTCTTGCCTTGGAACAATAACGCGAAGACGCGAAGCCCGCAAAACCCGCCGGGAGAGGCGTGCTAGGCCTTGGTGAAGACTTTTCGGGCGGCGGTGTTTACGCTATCGGCGAAGCGTTCTTCTTCGATACCGAGGCTGTGCAGGATGCTAAGGAAGACGTCTGCCATACGGGTTTCACCGTTGCGCCAGTATTGGTCGTGCTGGAGTCCCATGTTGGCGCCCCCGGCGACGAGGGTAAGGACCATCATCGGGGTCACTTCACGGG
>CAXGVD010000337.1:0-3859 GCA_964012695.1 uncultured Opitutia bacterium | reverse complement strand
ATGAACAACGATGCCATGAAGAGCGCCCTTAAAGGCATCGGGCTATCACTCCCCAAAACCATGCAGCAGCGCTGCGACCCTCAAAAGCGATTGGCCAAATTACGTTCCGGCGGCGGGCAGGATATTACCGAGCACGCCATCGTGCGCGGCCTGACCTGGCTAAAGAACACGCAGGCGGAAGACGGTTCTTGGGGAGGTAACGCCAAGGACAAAGAAGGCAAGCTCAGTCCACAAGACAAAAACGCCATGACGGGCATGGCCCTGCTCGCCTTCCTCGGTCACTGCGAACTGCAAGACTCTCCTCAGTTCGGTCCCACGGTACAAAAAGCTATAAATTTCCTCACCTCCACCCCCCCGGAGAAAACTTCGGGCAAATTTTCCTACTCCCACCCCATTCGCACCTACGCCCTCTGCGAAGCCTACACCATGACCAAGATCAAGAAGCTGGAGGCCTTCGCCAAAAGAGCCGCTGAGTTTGTGGTTAAAGGGCAAAACGTAAGCGGCGGCTGGGCCTACGGCTACGGCAAGAATGAAGCCGCCCATACCGACCTCTCCGTTGCAGGCTGGAACATCCAAGCCCTAAAGGCGGCCGCCCTCACGGGCATCTCCATCGATGGTCTGGACGAGGCCATGGACAAGGCCGTAGCCTATACAAAGAGCTGCCAAGACGCCGAAGGCAAATTCGCCTACATCGCAGGAAACAGGGGAAAACCCAGCCTCACGGGAACTGGCGTGCTTTGCCTGCAAATCTGGAAAAACGCCAAATCCGAGGAAGCCAGAAAAGGGCTGGAGTGGATCATCGCCAACCAAGCTCAGGAATGGTCCCAGGTGAATCCATACGAATGGTACTATCACGCCCAAGCCTGCTTTCAAGCCACAGGCGTCACAGGCGGCATGAAATACTGGCGGGCCTGGAACCGAAAGTTCCAGCAAATCGTCTGCGCCGCTCAGGAATCGGACGGGCATTGGGGACATGGAGCCCACTACCACGGTGAGTCCGACGTCTACAACACAACCATGACCATACTCATGCTGGAGGTCTACTACCGCTACATGCCCTCCGGCAAAACAGGCTGAGGCACGCTCATCGCTTCAATCGCAGGCCGGACTGGGTGAGCGACTTATTTGCAGATTGGGAACTGATTCCCAATCTGCAAGTCGACAGCCCTCCGCTTCACATGCCAGGCGACTTGTCTTTTTCTCCCCTCTCTCTGGCTTTCGGGTTGCCCGCACCGCTCGGAGGGTTATAACTAGGGCCCTTGTCTCTTAAACCAACCCACCCTATCAACCAAATGAAACGAAAGTTCGTAGCTACGCTCCTCGCACCCGTGGTTTTTGCCGCAGCCATCGTCGGCTTCGCCTCCACGGAAAAGGAAGAAAAAGTCGATCAAACCGTGACCATCACGGGCAACGACACCATGCAATTCGACGTCAAGGCCTTCGAGGTCAAGGCTGGTTCGAAAGTTAAGCTCGTATTCAAGAACGTCGGGCAGATTCCAAAGATCGCTATGGGGCACAACCTCGTTATCCTCAAGAAAGGGGTTACCGCCATCGGTTTCGGGCAAAAAGCCCTCGGAGCCGGGGCCAACGCCGTCAACGCCCTACCCGACGCAGTGAAGGGAGACGTCCTTGCCGCAACCAAGCTACTGGGTCCGGCGGAGAGCGACGAAATCGTTTTCACCGCTCCCAAGGAAGCGGGCGCCTACGAGTATGTCTGCACCTTCCCCGGTCACTTCGCCCTCATGCGGGGCACGATGACCGTCAAGTAAACGGGTCCGTTCGATCCGTCCCGCCCGCCCGACGCCTCGGCGACGAGGCAATTTGGTTTCGCGCTTGGCGCGTAGCCTAACTCAAAACCCATCACCTCCATGAAACTTGAAGAAGAACGCGCATACCTGCGCGAAGCCGAACTGGGGGGCCTCGGCTCCCGCCTAGGCGCCTACGCAAAGCTGTCCGGTCCGGGCTGGCTTCAGAGCGCTATCACCTTGGGAGGCGGCTCGCTCGGCTCCAGCCTGTTCCTCGGCGTGCTGGCGGGCTACTCTTTGTTGTGGCTCCAACCCGTGGCTATTGTGCTTGGCGTCATCATGCTCTGCGCGATTTCCCACGTTGCCCTGTCCACGGGACAAAGCCCGTTCAAGGCCATCAACGAGGAAATCAATCCCGTACTTGGCTGGGGTTGGGCCGTCGCCACCATTATGGCCAACGTGGTCTGGTGCCTCCCTCAGTTCTCCCTCGGGGCCGTCGCCGCCACCCAGAACCTCTTCCCAGACTGGAACAACACCGTCGTAAAAGTCGGCACCTGCATCGTGTTGCTGGGGCTGGCCGTGAGCGTAATCTTTGCCTACGACAAGGGATCCAAGGGTGTAAAGTGGTTTGACACAGTTCTGAAAATCATGGTGGCCGTCATAGTTTTGTCCTTCTTCGGCGTGGTCATCAAGATGAGCGCCTCGGGCGAGCTGCCTTGGGGAGAAATCGCCTCCGGCTTCGTCCCCGACCTGTCCCTGCTTTCCGAGCCTTCGGACAAGTACGCCCCCTTCCTCGCCGCCACGGGCGAGTACACCGAGTTTTGGAAAGGCAAAATCTTGTCCATGCAACGGGAAGTGATGGTCTCCGCCGCCGCCACCGCCGTGGGTATCAACATGACCTTCTTCATGCCCTTCGTCCTCCTCCGACGCCGTTGGGGGCGTGAGCATCGGGGCTTGGCCAAGTTCGACCTCTGGACCGCCTTGCTCGTCCCTTATGTGGTGGCCACCTCCTGCGTCATCATCGCTGCAGGCTCTCAATTCCACGCAAAACCAGTCACCGCGGAGGAGATGGCCCACGATAAAGAGCACCACGAAGGAAAGCTTGAAAAAGGGTATGTCGGCAACGTCGACGCCCGCCTCGCCCAGGAACATGAAGGCTACGCCGAAAAGAGCGACGACGAGAAAAAAGAACTGCGCGCCGCCCTTTCCGACGACGATAAGAAAGTGGCCGCCATGCTGGTAAAGCGCGACGCCTTCAACCTCGCCGCTTCGCTGGAAAGCCTAACAGGCAAGACCTTCTCGCACTGGATTTTCGGCATCGGAGTAGTGGGCATGGCCCTCTCTACCATCATCATCCTGATGACAATCAACGGGCATGCCGTCTGCGAAGTTATGGGCGTCCCCCACAAGGGCAAACCCTTCGTGCTCGGCTCCCTCGTGGTGGGCGTGGGCGCGCTCGGCCCCTTCGTATGGAGCGACGCCGCCTTCTGGCTTGTCGTGCCCACCTCAGTCTTCGGGCTCACACTCATTCCCGTGGCCTACCTCAGCTTCTTCCTGTTGATGAATAACAAGAAGGTGCTCGGACGCGAACGCCCGCACGGCGGCGCCAAGTTGGCATGGAACACGGCCATGATGGCGGCCTTGGCCATCATGGGCTCCGCCGCCGTCTGGGTGGCGTGGAACGAGAAGTGGGGCGATGTCCCCTTCGGCCGCTACGCCCTCATCATCTACGGCGTCCTCCTCGTCATCGGCCACTTCCACCTCAAGACCTCCCGGCTGGAAAAGAAGGTGGCCGCCATGGACAACCGGCTTCGCCGCTTCGGCGGCGGAGGAGGCGGCGGAGGCCGCAAAGGAAACGGCGGACGCGAACAAGGACGCCGCGACAAGCAAGGTGGCGGCGACCGCAGCCGCAGGCGCGGAGGCCGAGGCGACCGGCGTGGAGGCGACCGAGGCGGCAAGGGCGGTTCCCAAGACAAGCCGGGCGGCTCCGACTCCGAATGACCGTGAATGCTCGGCTCGCTCTGTTTTTCGCCCTCGTTCCTCTCGCGGTTTCGGGGGCTGGCGAAGAAATCTGCCTCTTCAACGGCAAGAGCCTCGCAGGTTGGACGGACCGG
>CAXGVD010000336.1:0-3876 GCA_964012695.1 uncultured Opitutia bacterium | reverse complement strand
ACGAAATAGGACGCGGCACCAGCACCTATGACGGCCTCAGTATCGCCTGGGCCGCCGTAGAGCACCTTCACGGCGCCGGCCCCGATGGCCCCCAAACCCTCTTCGCAACCCACTACCACGAACTCACCCGCCTCGCCGACACCCTCCCGCGCCTCCGCAACTACTCCGTGGCCGTCAAGGAGTGGAACGATGAAATCATCTTTGTTCGCCAAGTCACCCCCGGCGCTTCCGAACGCTCCTTCGGCATCCAAGTAGCCCGCCTCGCCGGCCTGCCCGACACCGTGGTCAGTCGGGCCAAAACCATCCTCTCCACGCTCGAAAAAGGCGACGACCAAGCCGCCCATGCCGAAGCTCCCCCGGTTCCACCCGCAAAGGGACAAGCTCCCTCCGAACCGAAACCAAAGCCCAAACCCAAATCGAAAAGAAAACCTGAACCCCCTTCGAGCGAACCAGTCGACGAAACCAAACCCAAACCAGAACAACCTGCGGAGCCCGCCTCCCCCGCGTCTCCCGACTCTACCCATGTCGGCGGCGTTCAGATGGAACTCTTCTGAGCCCCATGCTCGCCTCGGAATCCTCCGGCCCGGATGACGCTCCCGTCCTCCTCTTCCTCCACGGCCTTCTCGGCTCCCGACGCAACTGGCGAGCCGTCTGCAAGCGCCTCTCCCAAGACTACCGGTGCCACGCTCTCGACCTCCCAAACCACGGTGACTCCCCCCACCAGAAAGACGCCACCGTCCCCGCCATGACCGAGGCCCTTCGGGCATGGGCTCAAGCCCACCTTGCCCCCAAAGAAAAAACCTTCACCCTCTGCGGTCACAGCCTCGGCGGCAAGGTCGCCATGAAGTACGCCGCCCTTTACCCAGGCACTCTCCACAAGCTCGTCATCGCCGATATTGCCCCAAGGGACTACCCCCAAAACCACCACCTCGCCACCCTCGACGCACTCCTCGCGGTCGACCTAGCCAACCTCCAAACCCGCAAAGACGCCGACGACGCCCTCGCCTCCGCCTTTCCCGACCCATTCTTCCGCCAATTTCAACTCACCAACCTCACCGGAGAAAAAAGCAGGGAGGGGAACGAAAACACCTTCCGCTGGAAACCCAACCTTTCCTCCCTCCGGAGTCACCTCTCCCAACTCTCCGCAAATCCCCTCGCACCAACGGAAACCCACCATGGCCCAACCCTCTTCCTCACGGGCGGAAAGTCGAACTTTGTCCGCCCGCAGGACCACGCAACCATTCGGAAACACTTCCCCCAAGCCCAAATAACAGCCCTCCCTGACGCCGGCCACTTCATCCAAGCGGAAGACAAAGCCGGCTTCTTACAAGCCTTCACAGACTTCCTGAAACAAGACTGAGGAAACAGAAAGCTTTTCGCTTTTCATCGACTTGTTAAGTCAAGCGGGCTAGGGGAGGGCGGCTTATGGAAAGCGAAGACACGGCTTTGTGGGTGATTCTGGCCGCTCTGGCCTTGCGGACTCTGGCGGAAGCGTTGCTCAACAGGTTGAACGCGAATCGCGTCTCGTCGTTGAGCAAAAGCCTGCCCGAAGAAGTGAAAGGTCTTTTCGACGAGAAGACCTGGAAGAAGTCCACGAACTACACTTTGGCCAAGAGCAAGGTCGGACTTTGGGAAGAGTTGTACGACGCCCTACTTTTCGTCCCCATCCTCGCCTTTTTCATGCCTTGGGCCTACGAGTCGTGGAGCGGCGGCGCCAACGCAGGACCGTGGCGAGAAACGGTGGCGGTGGCGACCATTCTGGTCCTCCTGCAAATTCCTGAACTGCCCTTCGAGTGGTACAAGCAATTTCGGCTGGAGGAGCGTTTCGGCTTCAACAAGTCCACGCTCGGGTTATGGATCTCCGACAAGGTAAAGGGAACTGTTCTTGGCTTCGGGCTAGGCTACGGGCTGATCGGCCTGTTGCTTTGGATTTACTCCGCCTTTCACGAGGTGGAATTCTGGTGGCTGTGGGGCTTCGGAGCCTTCTTCGCCTTTCAACTACTACTATTCGCCCTCTGGCCCATGTTCATCCTGCCCCTCTTCAACAAGCTAGAACCCTTGGAGGAAGGGGAATTGAAAGACAAGTTGATGAGCTTGGCGGACAAGGCGGGCTTCAAAGCCAAGACCATCGAGGTTATGGACGGAAGCAAACGCTCGGGCCACTCCAACGCCTTCTTCACTGGTTTCGGGAAATTTCGGCGCATCGTCCTGTTCGACACCTTAATCGAACAGCTGGAACACGACGAACTGGAAGCCGTGCTGGCTCACGAAATCGGCCACTACAAGCTCGGTCACGTCCCCAAAAGACTGGCTCTTTCCGGCTTCTTCGGCTTAGCGAGCTTCTGGCTCATCGCCTACCTGACCAAGGCGGCTTGGTTTTACGAACAATTGGGCTACGCTGGCTACGACGAGAAGGGGTTGACAGGCCCTCTCGGCCCCGTGTTCCTCGTCATGGCGGTGGCCTCTGGTGTGTTCACCTTCTGGCTTGGGCCAATAGGCAACTTGCTTTCGAGAAAGCACGAGTACGAGGCGGACGCCTTCGCGAGAGACGCTGTGGGCGGACCCGAAACTCTCGTCTCCGCCCTACGCAAAATGTATGTGGAGAACCTGTCCCACCCTCTCCCGCACCCCTTGTTCGCCACCGTTTATCACTCGCACCCTACCTTACCCGAAAGAGAGGCCGCCTTGCGCGGAGGCGGAGTCAACTGAACGGCAAGCCACCTTCTATAAATCGCGTCTTTTTTCACCTTCGGGCAAGAGACGGCTTGCCGGAAGGTTCTTGATACGCTTTTCTTAGCAGCGTGGTGGAAACAACGGTTGAGCGCTTGCCTGGAGAAGACGGGCCCGCGCCATTTGCGGATGTTGCCGCGTCCTGTGAAGCTGAACTGCGGCAAAAAGGGTTCGATTGTCGCGTTCAAGTTGTGCGCGGTGGAGTGGCCGTAACACCGACCGATTCCGCTCGAACCGACCTGTCACCCCTCGCAGGCCTCCCCGTCAAGGAGCTGGACCTCTCCGAAACCCAAGTGGCCGACCTCCGAGCCGTTGCCGACTTCAACCTCACCGGACTGTCTCTAGCCGGACTCGACTTGGCCGACCTCTCCCCGCTTAGCGGCGGCTCGCTAACTTGGATAGACCTCTCCCGCACTCCCGTGTCTGATCTCGCCCCCTTGGCCGAGCACCCCTTGGGAATGGTCAACCTGCGACGGTCGAAAGTGTCCGACCTCTCCCCCTTGACACAGGCGCCCTTGGTGAACCTCGACCTGGGCCTAGCTCCCGTCTCCTCCCTACGAGCCTTGGCTGGGAAAGAAACCCTCAAGCGGCTCGACCTCTTTAAGACGGAGGTCTCGGACCTCGCCGCCCTCCGCGACACCGCTATGGAGGAACTGGACCTCAGCGGAACGGAAGTCACCGGTCTCCGCCCTCTGCGTGGTTTGCCCGTCCGCGTCCTCAAGCTCAGGGCCACGAAGGTGTCCGACCTTTCTCCATTGGCGAACATGCCCTTGGAAGTCCTCCGTATATCCGGCTCGATGGTTACGGACTTGTCTCCGATTTCCCAGTGCCCGATACGCGACCTGACCCTCACTGGCCTCGTCCTGAAGGACTTGAGCCCTCTCGCCTCCATGCCCTTGGAACGCCTGACGGTTTCCCGTGACACCCTGCTTTCCAAACAGCTCGACTTCCTCGCCACTCTCGACCGGCTTGAATTCCTCGGCGAAGCCGCCGACCCACCCGATCAAAGCCCCGATGACTTCCTCAAGCGCCTCGACGCACTTCCTCGCACCAAACCACAAACCCTTTAACGAACGTGAATTCTCAGAAAAACCCGTGTATTGTTCATAACTTGCCCTTCCCACGAAGCACGGAACGCTTTACCAA
>CAXGVD010000335.1:0-3880 GCA_964012695.1 uncultured Opitutia bacterium | reverse complement strand
CAAGCCCGAGTCGTGACATGGCCCAGTCGACGCCGTCCCAGTGCAGGGTGGTGAAACGGGCGCCGATGCCGAGGGTGGAGCGACCGAGGTCCGCTCCGGCAGTAGGAAAGACGGAACAGTCCGGGTCTACTTCCTGAAAGAGGTTCTTTACCCGAATTAGGTTTTCATAGCTGGCGGGAAAGTAAATGGCGCCGGTTATCTGAACTCCCTGCTCGAGCAGGTCTTCGAGGCCCGTCGCCTCGGGATCCGTGGGTTCCAAGCGCCAGACATGGTCGCCCTTGGTGTTTTCGACCAAGGTCCATTCCCCGTGCTCTGTGGAGAGGCGACTGTTGCCGTGGGCGACGAGGCCAGGTTCTCCAGCGGCAAGGTCGGCTTGGAGGTCTGGCCAGTCGAGACAGAAGTCAGGACTGACGCAGGGGTTGTCCGCAATGCGGAGATCGTTATCGAGAAGGAATTTGTTTATGGGTTTCATAGATTAATGCGGTATGATGCACGAAATAGGGATGTAAACTTGGGAGGAAAGAAGAATCTCCCCGCCACAAAAATGGTTTTCTCAACGTTTAAGCGGACGTCCATCGGCGTCCAAAAAACTACCAGTCGCAATCTTGACAAGGTCGATAAGCGACCAAATTCCACAACCCCCGAAGCTAAGTAACATTGCAACACCGGTTGCTTTGTGGCCCGTGTAGAAGCGATGTCCACCCAAGCCTCCCAAGAACAGGCATAACAAGAGAACTGGCAAGAACTCCTTCTCGGAGACGTTTTCTGGTGCGGTGTTTGCAGGTTGCGTTGGTCCTTGCGTAGCTCTCTTTCGAGCTACGGTGCGTTTGATCACCTCGTCGGCGATGACACCAAGAAGGATGACCATGCCTATGATGGCGAACTCGAGGGTGTCCGAGATTTTCATCAGCACGATGAGGTTGTAGAGGGTCTGCATGACCGCGGTGCCGATTACGACGCCGAGTATCCCCCCTTCCCCACCCCGCAGACTACATCCGCCGAGAACGGCGGCGGCGATGGCATAGAGCTCGAAGAAATTGCCGAAGCTGGAGGGAGCTACGGAATTGGAATCGACGGCGAAGAGGATGCCGCCCAAGGCCGCCATGCAGGTGCAGATGACGTAGGCGATGATGGTCATGCGATCGGTGTTGATGCCGGAGAAGCGGGCCGCCTCCTCGTTGCGACCGAGGGCCAACATATAGCGCCCGAAGATGGTCTTGTTGAGAAAGACGGCGGCGAGCACGGCCACCAAGACGAGAATGAAAAAGGGATACGGGATGCCAAAGGTCTCGCCCTCCACACCTGTCCAAAGTATGAATTTGCCCGAGGCGAGCGGCCCGAGGGAAGAGTCGTACTCGTTGCCGAGACCCACGGTCTGGTCGTCCACGAGCCAGCGTGAAATGCCGCGATAAAACAAAAGCCCGCACAAGGTGACCACGAAGGGTTGAAGCTTGAGCTTGGTCACGAGCAGGCCGTGCAAGAACCCGAGAAACAGGCCGAACAGCAATACGGTGAGCAAGGCGAGGGGCACGGCCATGCGCTGGTGACGCGCCAAGGGCATGGCGAGCCATTCGTCGGAAACCGCCCCGGTATCCCCCGCCAACAGGATCCTGGTGTCCTCACCAAGGATTTCCGCACCCGTCACGACAAGGCGTTCCAAGCCGCCGGTCGGGTGAACGAAGGTGACTTGGTCGCGGTCGGCCAGTTCGGCATGCTTGCCCGCAACGAGGACTTGAGAGGCGTTGGAATCCACTTCCTTGACCGCATACACCTTGGCCACGGCGCCTTGGCGATCACGGTTCCCCTTTAGGCCTTCCACCTTCAGGATGGTCCCGGACAGGCTGCCCGAACCGTCTTCCCCGGGAATGGACGTCGCAGAGGCGCCCATGAGCGTCACGACGGCGCTGCGGGCCTTGGTGCCGCCGTAATAGCGCAAGGAATCACCAATTTGGAAGTGTTCGGGCTTACCCTCGACCACGATGATTTGTTGCTCCGGATCGATGGCGAAGACCTGTTCCCCCGCGAAGGGTTCGTACTCAACGGAAAGCAGAATGGTGAGCAGGCACCCGCTCAGACAAACGATTGAACCGATGGACAAGTCGATGCCTGCGGTGATGATGACGAAGGCAACCCCGATGCCCAGCACTCCGTACATGGCGGTACGTCGAAGCAGGTTCTCGATGTTGTTGCCCGTGAGGAAGGATTCGGGCACCGCGATCGCCATGACCACCCACAGGCCCACCAGGAGGAGACCGATTCCGAGTACCTTGACGTTCACGATTTTTCTTACTCCTCGGGTTAAATCGTTTCCTTCGCCCTCAGGCGGCGGCCTGCTCCCGCCCGGTAGCCAGTTGCATGACGTTTTCCTCGGTCAGTTCCTCGCGACTCAACTCGCCCGTGATGCGTCCCTCGTGCATGACGATGGCTCGATCCGCCATCCCAAGAATCTCCTCCATTTCACTCGACACGAAGAGGATGGCGACGCCCGAAGAGGCCAATTCCTCCATCAGGGCGTAAATTTCTCGCTTGGCACCGACGTCGATGCCGCGGGTGGGTTCGTCCAGCAGGAGAAGCTTGGGTTTCATCGCGAGCCACTTGCCGAGCACCACCTTCTGCTGGTTGCCGCCGGAAAGATAGCGGACGACCTGATCGTCGCCAGGCGTCTTCACACCCATGCGTTGGACCATTTCCTCACTGATGGCTCGTTCCTTCCCGAAGTCGAGAAAGCCGCCCGGCCTTTGGTCGCGCCGCAAGGCGGCCAAGCTCAAGTTTTCCCGAACCGTCATCTCGATGACCAAGCCCTGCAGTTTGCGATCCTCGGGGGCAAGGGCCAACCCCGCCCGGATGGCGGCAATGGGGGAATCAGAAACGATTTCCTCGCCCCCCACCTGTAGCGAACCATGTAAGCTGGGCGTTACGCCGAACAAAGTCGCCAGCATTTCCGTACGCCCGGCTCCCACCAGACCGGCCACGCCCACGATTTCCCCGGCCCTAACGGAAAAGTTGAGGGAATACTCGGGATGGGCGGGCGAGCGAAGGTCGCGGGCCTCCAATACCGTTTCGCCGAGGTCGCGTTCCGAACGGACGTAATGCCCCGTCAGGTCGCGCCCGACCATGAGCCGCACCATGGCGTCGTGCGTGACTTCCTCGCGGACAAGCTCGCCCGCGTTCTCGCCGTCCCGAAGGACCGTCACGTGGTCCGCCAGCTCCTGAACCTCGCCCAGGCGGTGAGAAATGTAGATGACGCTTACGCCTCGGTCCCGCAGGTCCTTGATGACCTTGAAGAGGTACTCTGTCTCCGCCTGCGAGAGGCTGGATGTGGGTTCGTCCATGATGAGGATGCGGGCGTCGATGGAAAGTGCCTTGGCGATCTCGACCATTTGCTGGCGACCGATGGTGAGATCGCCCACCAGGGTGGCGGGGTCCACCTCAAGACCAACCATCTCGAGATACTTTCGGGATTCCTCGCGGATGCGGCCATCGTCGATAAGGCCGCTCCGCAAAGGCTCTCGCCCAAGGAAAACGTTCGCTCCCACGCTCAGGTTGGTGGCTAGGTTCAGCTCTTGGTGAATGAGGGCTATACCGAGGTCGAGAGCGGCCCGAGTGGACTCGATCACGACGGGTTCGCCGTCCAGCAGGATTTCACCCGCATCGGGCGGTTGGACCCCGGCGAGAATCTTCATGAGGGTGCTCTTGCCGGCGCCGTTCTCACCGATGAGGGCGAGCACTTTACGCTTGTGTAGCGTAAGGTCAACTTCGCCGAGGGCCCGCACCCCTGGAAAGCTCTTGTCGATGCCGCGGACCTCGAGCAAAGGCGCCTCGGGAGAATCAGCCTTTTCTTTCAGCCTTGAGCCTTCCACCTTCGGACTTGTTAAACCTC
>CAXGVD010000334.1:0-3893 GCA_964012695.1 uncultured Opitutia bacterium | reverse complement strand
GCCCTCCGAGACCTCGCCCGCATCCTCCGCGACGGCGGAGACGTGGGCATCACGCCCGACGGATCCAGAGGCCCCTGCTACGAACTCAAACCCGGCGCCTTATTCCTCGCCAAAATCGCCAAAGCCCGTGTACTCCTCCTCGCTATTGATTTCTCCTTTGCCCGTCGCCTCCGCTCTTGGGACAAATTCTTCCTTCCACTCCCTTTCTCCAAAGTCCGCCTCCAAGGCCGAAGAATCGACGTGGCCGCCCTCCTCGCCCGTCACAGTCCCGAAGAAGCCGCCGCCCTCCTCCAGGAGCAACTTCTCGAAATGACCAAGGAAAAGTAATTGTCCTGATCTCCCCGGAACCAAAACCAACCTAAATCAAAGAAAAGTGTGAAAATTTCACGTCTGCCAAACTCAGAAGACAACCGGTTTCAAAAGGGTGAACCGTTGACCGCCGAAGGGGTGACATTGTGAGCGAACCACTGCCTGCGAGCGACATCGCTTCCCGCCTCGCTGACCTTCCCGGTTGGCGGCACGAGGAAGATCGCCTCAAGAAAGCCTTTTCCTTTTCCTCCTTTCGGGAGGCCATGAGCTTTTTACTTCGCGTGTCCTACGAGGCGGAGGAGCGGGATCATCACCCCGAGATTTTCAACTGCTATAACCGTCTTGAAATCGCCGTCAATACCCACGACGCTGGCGGCAAGGTGACGGAAAAGGATTTTTCTCTGGTCGCTGCCATCGAGGCACTCGGGGCATCCACTCTCCAACGATAGCCCGCGGATGAAGCGAAGAAGATTTTTTTAGGGAGGAGCAAGGTTGCTTTTAACGCCTCAACTTGTTGGACCACGGGAAGCAGCGGGGGGTGATCACCGCCGCTTAGACCCTTTACGCCTTTCTCCCCGCCACAAACTCGAATTTCTCTTCTGAAACCTCCTCGACCACGCACGCCATGAATGAAGAAAAGAACGAATTTACCGAAAGTTTCTCGGAGGGTGGTTTCTGGGAGAAATTGGGAAATTTTGCTCTCAAGGCGGGGCGAGAGGTAGTGGAAAAGGCCCTCACCTTGTACTACACCTTGAAGGACGACGATACCCCCGGCTTGGCGAAGGCCAAAATCATCGCCGCACTCGGCTATTTCATCAGCCCCGTGGACGCCATTCCCGACGTCGCCCCCCTCGTCGGTTTCTCCGATGACCTCGGCGTTCTCGCCCTCGCCATGGTCTCCGTCCTCATGCATGTGAAGAAGGAGCACAAGGAACAAGCCAAGGAACGCCTCGGCGAATGGTTCGGCGGGGGAGATTTGGAAACGGAGTGAGGTTCGGTGGGCCAAGTCCAAGTCATAGCTTCCAAAAGGAGAGAGTAGTTGCATCCTTGACGAGGATGCCCTTCGGAAGGAGGACGGGCGGGGCCCAGGTTCCGTCTTCGGCCACGCGGTAGGTAGCTACTGGTTGGTAGCTTTTTCCTGTGGCCCGGAGGATGCGTACTTGGCCCCAATCGGAGAGGGCAAGGAGGTGGCCGGGGAAGGAGAGGAAGGTGACGTTTCGTCCCGTTCGGGGCGGGCCTTGCCAGAGGATGGAACCAGAGTGGGGGTCGAGGCAGAAGAGCCGCCCTTGGCCGTAGTGAGAGAGGCCGTAGAGGAGGTTTTCGGCTACTATGGCGGAGGCCATGTCGAGGGCGATTTCCTTTTGGCTCCAGCTTTTGGTGGCGGTCCACTTGCCGTCCTTGACTCGGGGCGTGATGGCGTGGAGGCCGCGGTTTTCGGCCCCGAGGAGGATGCGGCCTTCGTGAAAGGCGGGCGTGGGCATGTTCTGGTTGTGGGTCTTGTGGGGAAAGGGATATTCCCATAGGAGGCGGCCGGTCGCACTTTCCACGCCTATGAGAGCCCGATGGTTCCAAGCAATGATTTGGCTTACGCCTTCTATTTCAGCGGGGAAGGGGGAGGAGTAGCAGACGCCGTCCTCGCCGAGGGACCAGACGGTTTCTCCAGTGGCGACGTCGAGGGCGAGGAGGGCTCCGTGTTCGTCGTTACCGAAGAGATTCACGACTTTGTCGCCATGCGGCAAGGGGGAGTTGGAGGCGCCCCAGTGGGAGTAAGGCTTGCCGAAGCGTTTACCTGGGGTCTTGCGCCACAGGAATTTGCCTGTGGCGGCGTCCCACGCGCTCAGGATGCCCGTTATACTCAGGGTGAAGAGGCGTCCGTCCGCGTAGGCGGGGCAAGCCTTGGGTCCTTTGCCGTGCCGTTCCCCGCCGCCCGCGGGTTTGAAGGGAACGAGGTGGGAACGAGTCCAAAGGATTTTGCCGCTTGCGAGGTCGATGCAGTGGACGACCTCGCTGTCCCCTTGCCTGGCGTGTTGCCAGACCTTGCCGTCCGCCACGATGGGGCTGCCGTACCCCGTCCCGACTTCCACTTGCCAGGCCTTGTCCAGTTTCTCGGGCCATTTCTTGGGAGGTTCGAAGCCGACGACACGGCCTGTGCGTTCGGGGCCCAACCAACCGGGCCAGACGAAGTTGTCGGCCCCTGCGGTCGGCAGGATGGTGGAGCCGAGGAGAAGAAGGAGGAAGGAGATTGGACGCATGATTCTTATGGTGTTCACGTTGCCAAGGGGCTTCGCCACTTGAGCTTCAGGGCACGGGAGAAGTCGCCTCCAGTGGAAAGGTTTGCACGCATATTAGAGACAGCAAGACGTCATGATTAAGTGATGTCGAGGTATCAGTCCGGGGGCGTGGTAGGACGGACCTTTCCGTTTTCGAAGACCGTTTGCGTTATGATTTTGCCTGCGAGGCCGTAAGTGATCCAGACCCCGTGCTTTTCATCGTCGAGGTATTGGCCTGAGGAGATTTTTTGGCCATTCTTGTTCCAGTTTACGGCGGGACCGTTGCGTTTGCCTCCGGAGTAAACGAGTTGCCTGAGCTTGCGGCCACCTGACTGAGCCCAGAGCGTCCATTCGCCGTCCACGGGATAGGAGCCGGGAGAGGAGGCGTAAGCAGTGGAACCGTCAGGCCGAATTACTGTCCAGCACAGGGACAGTGGGGAGGGGGCCAGCGCGGAGAGGCGCCTCTCGAGCTGAAGGAAGCGTTCGTCTGTTGCTCTGTCCTTTCGCTCGAGGGCGTCGTTGAGGCGTCTGCGGTCGTGGGAGCGACTGAACTCTTCATTGTTGGTGAGGAAGAGGTGATCGCGTATGTAATGAGCTTCTCGGCTTGCCTGACGAAATTGTTCGCCGGGATCCGGGGGGCGACGAAGTTCCGGAGCAGGTTTAAGACATCCCGAAAGAAGGCAAATGGCGAGGATGACGCCGACGCCGACCGTAGCTTTCATGGTCGACAGCATGCCGGGAGAAGTTGGGGCGTCAAGACTCCCGAGAGGTTGTTGTTACGACAAACTTAAGGGCGTCGCGAACTGTCGTAGAAGCGTTTTGCCAAAGAGGTCTATATTTCTTGTTTTTCAGGGGCCTTGACGAAGGGGATTACGCGGTCGGAGGTCTTTGAATATATTAAAAGGTTTACGACCAGAAAGGCGGTTGAGGTCATCAAGAGCATGATGCATACTTTGATGGGAGTATCCATTTGGCCTTCCCAAACAATGTTTTCGTTAACAACTAACTCACCGATTGCCATTAGGATGATGGTGCCGAGAGTCAGTGTAATAGAGGCCATGAAGTATGTATTTAGTCCAGAATAGTTTTTCACAAACATATTCCAACTAGGTAGAGAGCTGCCGGTTTTGGATAGCGACTTCCATGTAAGTCCGAGACACAAAGTTGAGACTGCTCCGGTAAAGGCGAGGATGAATCCTATGCGAAATGGCATCCAGTCCATGCCTGCGTCTACAAATCGCAAGTCATCCTCGTTCCATTCTTGCTTTTCTGGAAGAACAAGGGTGATTAGCATTAGAGAGAAACCGAAGAAAG
>CAXGVD010000333.1:0-3895 GCA_964012695.1 uncultured Opitutia bacterium | reverse complement strand
TGTACTCGAGGATGCCAAAGAGGCTCTCGGTGATCTGGTAGTTGGGAGCGATCGTAATCTTGTCGTAGTCGCCAGCTGCTTGCTCGTGGCTGCTGTAGCGGAGGGCCACGCCCAACTCGGCGTTAACGCCGTAGTCGATGTGAACGAGGTAACCGTCCATCTCGGAAGCTCCGGCGGTGTCCAACGTGGTGTACTCTAATCCGACGGCGGTCGTACCGGCCGTGTATACGGCGGTAAGGTTAACTACGTCGGTTTCGGCGACTCCGGCGGCTCCGTTGTCAAAACGGGCTCCGAGTCCCACGTTGAGGTTCTCGATGCCCGTGTAGGCAACGTGAAGCTCGAGATCGAGATCGTTCGTTTCCAAGTTATCTGATTGGAGGACGCCGTTTTGGAAAGAAGCGCGGATGGCTACCGTGTCGCTACCGTAGGTAAGGGCAATACCTTCAAAAACGGCGATGTGACCAGCGGCAGTGGTGAATTCGTCCACGTTGCCGAGGTTGTAACCAGAACCGTTTTCATAGGCACGGCTGAAGGTATTAAGATAGGTAGCATCTTGACGCTCGAGGCCGAGCGCGGAACCATAGCGGCCGATTTGGATGCCGAGACCGTTTTCCAACGTGTAGGACATGAAGGCCTGCTCGATGGAAAATTCTTCGTCGCTGTCATCCTGGTTCTGATCGTCCCCAGCACCCGCAGTGTTATCAACGTGCAGTTCACCGGAAACGCCCCCGGCGTTGAAGAGGAAGTTAACTTCCACTTCGTCCAAGCCCAATGATTGGGATTCACCTGCGTTGTCGGTTTCCGTGCGGTTGTAGGAAGCATCAACGAAGCCGTTGATGGAGAGGTTCTCGTTCACATCGATGGCGCCTGCGGAGGCGGCCATGCCGAGCGTGGCGAGAAGAGCCATGATTTTCTTTTTCATAGTATGTCTAGTTTGTTTGTTTTAGGTTAACCACGATTACACGAGCGTGAGTGCACGTGAATCGCCGTTCAAAAATGAGAATAACTTCTCGAAAGTCAAGTGGCTTTTCTACTGAATAGTGGAGTTTTCGGGGGAACGAATACCAATTATCATCTCCAAAGATGCCTCCCTCACGGTTTTTCGAAGGAGATCACGCGACCGCGGTAGAAATTCACGACTCCGTGTTCGATTTCTCCGTCTGCGTCGAGGTCGCCTTCGTAGCGATAGACGCGGTGGATGCGTGGGTTGACGGAGTTTTTGATTTTGGTGGGCAGACCGAGGAGGGTGCGAACTTGAAACTCGTTCATGTTGCGGCGGACTTGGAGCCAGACGTCCGGGTTGGTCCACGGGCCTGCGGCCCGGGCTTCTTCACTTTTGAGAGCGGAGCCAAGTTTTTGAAGGAAGTTTTTTCTTTCCTCGGGGTCTTTCGGAACGACGGGGGCGGGAGCGGGAGCTGAGGCGGGTGCTGTAGCGGGGGAGTTTTGGGCTTCGAGGGCTGAGACGCGCTTCTCTAGGGAGTCCATCTTGAGGAGGATTAGGTCCAGTTTGCGGGCGAGGTCCGCGTTGCTTGCGGATGTTTCTTGCGCGCCGGCGGGGAGATTATAGACGGCGGAGGCGAAAAGAATGGCTAGCATTTGGGTGATTTTCATGGGTTTCCAACATGAAGGGTTTGCGATGTTTTGGCGAGCTGTAAAGCTGGAGTCGCAGCTCAGCCTTTGTCTTTGCCTAAGCATTGCACTGCGAGTTGCTTGAGTAGGGCGGCTTGGTCGTCCTTGTGGACGGAGATGAGGTCTTCGAAGGTTTTGATGAAGCGAGCCTGAAAGTCGATGAGGGCGCGAGTGGAGAATTTGGTGGCAGCGGGGAGGAGGCGACCGAGGTACCAGGGGTTTTGTGAAAAGACGTTTAGAGCGGATTTTTGAGAGGGGTCGGCGAAGTGCGAGGCGTGCTTGTGGGATAGGCGTTCGAAGTCTTGTTTGTTCAGCTTGGCGTTGGGACGGATTTCTCGAGCGTCAATGAGGACGCGAAGCTGAATGAGGAGGCGGTTGCGGTTTTGGAGGGAGGAGAGGAGGGGGCGGGCGTCCTTGCCGTGAAAGAAGTAGCGATCGATGGCTTCCAGAGCCCAGTTGAGGTCTCCCGAGGAAAAAGCTTCTGCGGCTTCGAAGAAATCCGTTTCTCCGAATTCGGGAACCAGTTCCGCTACGTGTTTCTCGGTGATTTGATTGGTTTCTTCGCCGAGGTAGCAGGCTAGTTTACGGATTTCCTCAGCGGCAAGGCGGACGTTTCCGGCTATCTTGGCGCAGAGTAGTTCGGTGGCTTCGGAGGTGATTTCTACGGAGCAGGCTTGGGCCGTTTCTCGGACGACAAGCCGAAAGGAGGCGAAGGAGGGGTTTCCTCTTGAGTCCTTGGACTTTAAGTCCTCGAATTCGGTGTTCTTTTGGAGCCACTTGATGAAGCCGTGGGAACGGTGGACGGGGGTGGCCGATAGGAGCAGGGAAACCCCTTCGGGGAGCTTGGAAAAGTGTTCCTTTGCTTCTTCGAGGGCGTCCTTGCAGCTTTCGGATCCGCCCGTGCGGCTTTGGTTTAGGAAGTCGATTTCATTTAGCCAGACGAGCTTGCCGTCGCCGAATAGGGAGAGGGTTTGCGTGGCGGCCTTGGCTTCGTTCAAGATGCGGAGGGCGTCTTCAACGCGTTCGGCCTTGCCGTCGATGGTTTCACGGGAAAATTCGTCGGGGTATTTTTCAGCCAACTCGGCGTGGATTTCCTTGGCTCGGTTACGGACTAGGAAATCGTCGTCGCCGATGACGGTATGAATGTTTAATTTGGGCACTATATTTGTCGAATAAGGCCTTTTCAGGGAAGAGGATGAAAGATACTTAAGCTTCCATCTCAAAGGGGTTTCGGGTGGCGGCGACGACTTCTTCGAGTTTATACTTCCTGAGTTTTCTGCGCATCCAGTCGAGGGCAGCGGTGGCGGCTCTTCTACGATTGGAGGCGCGGTCCCCGCGTAGTTGGATTTTCTTGGACCAGACGCCAACGGGGGAGGCGTAGCCGAGGTAGATGGAGCCGACGGGGAGGACTTGCGTGCCGCCTGCGGGACCGGCGAATCCGGTGACGGAGAGGCCGTAGTCAGCTCCGAAGCGTTCGCAAGCTCCCGTGGCCATGGCGACGGCGATTTCGTCCGAGACGGCCCCGTGCTGGGACAGCATGGCTTCTGGGACATCGACCATTTGGACCTTTGCGTCGTTGTGGTAGCAGACGGCGCCACCGTGGAAGACTTTGGAGATTCCGGGGATTTCCGTGAAGGCGGCGGAGAGGAGCCCGCCGGTGCAGGATTCGGCGACGGCGAGGGTTTTTTCCAAGGTGCGGAGTTCGCGAAAGATGACTTCGGCAAGGGTGCGTTCCCCGAAGCAGACGAAGTCTTCGCCAATGGCTTCTCGGCATGCTTCCGCGATACGAGTTAGTTGCTCTTCGGGCAGGAGGTCGGCGTCGAGGGAGGATAGGCGGAGGTCAACCATGCCGGCGTGAGCGCAATAGCCCACGACGAGGCCCTCGTAGCCTTCGAGGAGGTGTCCTATCTTCTCGGCGAGGTCGGACTCTCCGATTCCAGCCGTGCGAAGTTGCAGGTAGCAGTCGATTTCAGGGAAGAGGCCGGCTTGGGTGAGGCGTGGCACCACGAGTTCCTCGAACATGGGGTGCATCTCGCGGGCGGGACCAGGTAGCATTACGAGGATTTTTCCGTCTTTTTCGAGGTAGAGGCCAGGGGCGGTGCCGTAGGGGTTGGAGAGTACGTCGGCGCTGGCGGGTCTGTGGCATTGCTTGAGGTTGATCTCGGGCATGTGGCGACCAAGGCGGGTGAAGCGGTCCCGTACGTGGGCCTCGATGGCAGTATCGAAGACGAGTTCCTCGCCGAGAGCTTGGGGATGGCTTCCCGGG
>CAXGVD010000332.1:0-3901 GCA_964012695.1 uncultured Opitutia bacterium | reverse complement strand
TTGTGGAGAGTCTTCAAGTTGCCTTTGACGGCTTCAATTTCCGCTTGGTCGGTCACGCCGCTCAAGTTGGCGATCACGATGCCGGCCAAAATGCCGATGATGGTGATGACGACGAGGAGTTCGATGAGCGTGAAGCCCTTCTTCCGTTTGTTTTGTGTGTTCATGGCAATAAGGGTGAGTGCAAGGTTTCAGGTTGATAAATGCCCGGTTCCTCCCAAGGAATTTGGCTGATTACAGGAATTTAATAGGGTAAGCCGAAGCGGTCGCAGAGAGCAAGTGCCTTTTCTCGGGCCTCGGCGAGGGTTGTTTCGTTTTCGGGGTCACCTAGAACGAGGTCGATGATGGCGGCGATTTCCTTCATTTCGGCTTCTTTCATGCCTCGGGAGGTGACTGCGGGGGAGCCTATGCGGAGACCGCTGGCCTGGAACGGGCTGCGGGTTTCGCCAGGCACGGTGTTGCGGTTGAGGGTGACGTTGGCCCTTTCGAGGGCGAGCTGGGCTTGCTTGCCCGTGAGGTCGGGGTGGGAGGGACGGAGGTCCACTAGAAGGAGGTGGTTGTCTGTCCCGCCGGAGACGAGGTGGTAGTTGCGTTCGGCGAGTTCCTCAGCGAGGGCGGCGGCGTTGGTCACGACCTGGGTC
Source organism: uncultured Opitutia bacterium (assembly GCA_964012695.1). Classification (GTDB taxonomy): domain Bacteria; phylum Verrucomicrobiota; class Verrucomicrobiia; order Opitutales; family Seribacteraceae; genus CAXGVD01. The sequence goes on along the minus strand of CAXGVD010000332.1, from coordinate 3,263 downwards.
TGATATTCCTTGAACTCGGCCTTGGCGGCTTCCCCGAGGCAGACCGCTTTGGCGGCTATAACGTGCATGAGGGGGCCGCCTTGGGAGCCTGGGAATACAGCGGAGTCGATGGCCTTGGCGTACTGCTCGCGGCATAGGATGAGTCCGCCGCGGGGGCCGCGAAGGGTCTTGTGGGTGGTTGTGGTGACGAAATCGGCGTGCGGAACGGGGTTAGGGTGATGGCCCGTAGCGACGAGCCCAGCGATGTGGGCGATGTCGGCTAGTAGCATGGCTCCGCAGTCCTTGGCGATTTGTCCCATCCGCTCGAAGTCGATCACGCGGGGATAGGCGGAGGCTCCTACTGTGATGAGTTTGGGTTTCTCGGCTTGGGCGGTTACGGCGATTGCGTCGTAGTCGATGCGGCCGGACTCGGGGTCCACTCCGTAGTTGACGACCTCGTAGAGAAAGCCCGAGCAGTTTTTGGGGTGGCCGTGGGTGAGGTGGCCGCCGTCCTGCAGGCTCATGGTGAGGATTTTGTCTCCGGCGTTAAGAACGGCGAAATATACCGCCGTGTTGGCTTGGCTGCCGGAGTGGGGTTGGAGGTTGGCGTGGTCGGCCCCGAAGAGGGATTTGGCCCGTGCGATTGCGAGGTTTTCGGCTACGTCCACGTGTTCGCAACCGCCGTAATACCGTTTGGCGGGGTAGCCTTCGGCATACTTGTTGGTGAGTACGCTGCCCGTGGCCTCGATGATAGCGGGCAGGGTGAAGTTTTCCGAGGCGATGAGTTCGATGTGGGTCCGCTGGCGTTGCTTTTCGTCCTCGATGGCTTGGTGGACTTCGGGATCGAGGTCGGCGAGGGATGCCGGATTAAGAGACATTGGTTCCGTTTGGTTGGTTGTTGGATGGGTTTTCTTTTCCGAGGTTCGCGGAAGCGAAGAAGGACGGAAAAGTTAAGCTGAAGTTCTAAAGGTTTTTTTCGACCCACTCAAGCAGGGAGGGGAGAGCCTCCTTCATCTTGTTGCGGCATTCGCGGTACACTTCGAGGCTTTGGCCGAAGGGGTCGGGCAGCTCCTTGTCGACGGCGTTGACGAATTCCCGCATGAGGAAGACGGGGGCGTCGTCGGGAAGCTCGAAGTACATGTGCATGAGGGCTCGGTGAGATTCTGTCATGCAGAAGATGGCGGAGGCGTTTTCCAAGGTAGTCCGAGTGAGGCAGGCACTGCGATGGTCGGAGAGGTCGAGGTCGATTTCTTTGCAGACGGTCACGGAGTTGTCGGAGGCCTTGTCGCCCTCAACGGCGGTGAGGCCGGCGGAGAACACGCGCAACTTCTTCTTGGATTCGGACTGGGCGAAGGCGTCCTCGAAGAGCTTCTCCGCCATGGGGCTTCGGCAGACGTTGGCGGTGCACACGAAGACGACTAGTTTCTCCTGCTTGCGCTCTTTCTTTTCTCTGCTCTTGCGGCCCATGCGAAGTGAGGGGAGCTTTTCGTCTCTCCGGGAGCAAAAGGCAAGGGGGAAAGGGAAGGGGTGCTTGGCTCAGCCTCGGTTGAATTCCCGGTGGCCGATGTCGCGGCGCAGGTACTTGGAAGCGAAGTGAACTTGGTCGCATAGGGAGTAGGCCCGTTCGGCTGCTCCTGCCAGAGTGGATGCGCGACCCACGGCTCCAAGTACACGCCCGCCCGCCGTCACGATTTCCCCGCCGTCGTTTCTCTTGGTACCGGCGTGAATCAAGTCTGTTCCTATCGGCAACTCCTCCGGTTCGGTAATGACCTCGCCTTTCGGGTAGGCTCCCGGATAACCCGCCGAGGCCAGCACCACCACCATGGCGGACTCCTCCTTGACTCGCAGCTTCCTCGGCAAGGGCTCTCCCTTGGCGGAAGCCAGCAGGACGGGGAGCAAGTCCTCGTCCACCAGTGGCAGGATGACCTGCGTCTCCGGGTCGCCGAAACGCACGTTGAACTCCAGTACCTTCGGTCCCACTGCCGTGAGCATTAGGCCCACGTAAAGCGTACCGCGGAAGTCGATGCCATCCGCCTTCAGGCCCGCCAAGGTAGGGCGAACGACGTCCCGCTCGAAAGCCGCCAGCATGGCCGGCGTGACCAGCGGGGTAGGGGCGTATGCGCCCATGCCGCCTGTATTCGGCCCCGTATCGCCTTCGCCTGCTTTCTTGTGGTCCTGGCTCATCGGCAAGGTGGCGTAGCTTTCACCCGAGCAAATGACGTGTAGAGACGCCTCCTCGCCTTCCAGAAACTCCTCGATGACCACCAGCCTGCCGCTCTCACCGAAGGATTCGCCTGAAAGCATGTCACGGGCCGCTTGCTCCGCTTCCTCCCGCGTTTGGCAAATGAGCACGCCCTTGCCGGCGGCCAAGCCGCTCGCCTTCACCACCACGGGCAAGGCGGAGTCCGCCAAAAAGGCGACAGCTTCCTCGGCGTCGGAAAAAGTTCCGTAGGCGGCGGTCGGGATACCGTGACGGGCGAGGAAATCCTTCGTGAACGCCTTGCTTCCCTCCAGTTCCGCTCCCGCTCGGTTCGGTCCGTAGGCGAGGACGCCTGCCTCCGCCAGTGCGTCGACTGCGCCGTTGCAAAGCGGAACCTCTGGCCCCACCACCACGAAATCGACTTCTTGCTCCCGAGCCAAGGCCACGATGGCCTCGTTGTCCTCCACGTTCACTGGAAATGCCCGGAACTCCTTCGCCATGCCGCCGTTTCCGGGAGCCACTATGACCTCCCCCGCCAACGGGCTAGAGGCGCAGACCTTGGCCAGCATGTGCTCTCGTCCGCCCGAACCGAGCGTTAGTACCTTTAACTTCTCTTCACTCATGAAGCCCACTGCCTTTTTCCAAAAACTCCCGGAGAGTCGAGGGAAAAGGATTCACGTTTTGTTTGCAGCTATTTCCGGCTTCCGTTTTTCGGCGGTTTCGGCAACATGGGCCCCGTGCGGGTGTTTTTTATTGGTGTGTGTGGGACGGCCATGGGCAACGCGGCCGTTTTGTTGAAAAAGCAGGGCGTTGAGGTCGCCGGTTCGGATGCCGGGACTTACCCGCCCATGTCCGACGTGCTGGCGGAAGCCGGCGTGGAACTCTTCGAGGGTTTTGACGAAGAAGTAATGCGTGCATGGAAGCCCGACCGCGTGGTGGTGGGAAACGCCGTCTCCCGAGGCAACCCGCAGGTCGAGTGGTTGTTGCGTGAGCGGAGTGCTCCCTTCACCTGCTTGCCCCAGTTAATCGGCGAGGAACTTATCGGCCGCCGCCCCGGCGTGGTGGTGGCGGGCACCCACGGCAA
>CAXGVD010000331.1:0-3928 GCA_964012695.1 uncultured Opitutia bacterium | reverse complement strand
TCAGGTTCAGGTTCGGGCTCGGGCGGAGCTTCGGGAGCAAGGGAGGCGTTTATGCCAAGTTCGGCCCATTGGGGTTCGTTTAGGGGAACCCAGTTGTCCATGCCTTCCCGCCAGGCGAGCGTATTGGCGTAGGCTTCTCCGTTCAAAAGCTTCGAGCTTACGCGGGCCGGAGTGAAAGGACCTTTTTGTTCTCCGTTCAAATGAAGATAAATTTGCATGGCAGCACTGCTTTTGCGGGAAATTGTCTACTCTACAAGCAACCCACCGAAGAGGCCGGGTGCAATCTCAAACCTTGCCCGGACCGCTTCAGGCCAAGAGGTCGCGGATTACGTGGCCATGCACGTCGGTTAGGCGGAACTTTCGTCCTTGGAAGCGGTAGGTTAGCCGTTCATGGTCGAGCCCGAGAAGATGAAGCAGGGTGGCATTGAAGTCATGAACGTGAACGGGGTTTTCCACGGGGGCGTAACCGAGTTCGTCGGTGGCTCCATATGAGGTTCCGCCTTTGACGCCGCCGCCGGCCATCCAGACAGTGAAGCCTTCCTTGTGGTGGTCTCGTCCGTCGTCCTGAGCCATGGGAGTACGCCCGAATTCGGAGGACCATACGACGAGGGTTTCATCGAGGAGGCCACGTTCCTTGAGGTCCTTGAGGAGAGCGGTGATGGGCTTATCCACCTGCTTGGCCTTGCCTGCGAGCCTCTTGAATACGCCGCCGTGGTGGTCCCAACCTTGGTCGAATAGCTGGACGAATCGCACACCACGCTCGACCATGCGGCGAGCGAGCAGGCAATTGTTGGCAAATCCGGAGCCGCCGGGTTTGACCCCGTAGGCTTCGAGGGTACGGGGGGATTCCGAGGTGAGGTCCTTGAGTTCTGGCACGCTGGTCTGCATCCGGTAGGCCATTTCGTATTGGCTGATACGGGTAGCGATTTCGGGGTCGCCGACGTCTGCCAGGTTCAAACGGTTGAGAGCGTTCACTGCGCCGACGACATTTCCGCGTTGCTCGGCGCTGACGCCCTTGGGGTTAGAGAGGAAGAGGACGGGGTCTCCGCTTCCTCTGAACTCAACGCCTTGGTAGACGGAGGGGAGGAAACCGGAACCGAAGACGCTGTTCCCTGCGCCGGGGTATTGGCCCGTGACCATGACGACGAAACCGGGCAGGTCCTCGTTGAGGGAACCGAGGCCGTAACTGGTCCATGCACCGAGGCTGGGGCGGCCGAAGCGGCCGAAACCGCTCTGCATGAACATTTGGGCGGGAGCGTGGTTGAATTGCTCGGTGTGGAGGGTGCGGACGAAGCACAGATCGTCCACACAGGTTTGCAGGTTGGGGAGAAGGTTGGAGAGGCGGATGCCGGATTGGCCGCAGGGGCTGAAACCGAACTTGGGGTCCTTGCTGGTTCCAAGCAGCTTGGGGCGGGAACGGATGAAGGCGAGGCGCTTGCCTTCAAACATTTCGGCGGGACAAAGCTGCCCGCTGCGTTCCTGTAGTGCGGGCTTGTGGTCGAAGAGGTCGAGGTGTGAAGCACCCCCGACCATGTGGAAGTAGATGACGCTTTTGGCCTTGGGTGCGAAGTGATGAAGCTTGGCGGCTTGGGCGGAGGCGGATAGGTCGCGGTGGAGGAGGTCGGAGAGGGCAAAGCCGCCTATGCCGAAGCCGAGGCTTTGGAAAAGTTGGCGGCGAGTGAGTTGAGTGAGATTCATGACTCGGGAGACTGTTAGCCTTTGGTCACGGTTTCATCCAGGTTGAGAAGGGCGTTGGCGAGAAAGAACCAAGCGGCGACTTCGGTTGGGTCGTAGCGAGGCGAAACTTGGATGGCTGGGATGCCGGCGAGCAAAGCTTTTGTGGAGGAGGGCGAAGCGGCGAGACGGGCCCGTTCAGCTTGGTCAAGCCTGCGCAGGACAGCGACTTCGGCGGGTTTGGGTTCGCGGGCGAGAGCGAGGCGAAAGGCGTGGCGGAGGCGTTCGTCGAGATCGGCGGAAGGCCGTTCTTCGAGGATGCGAAGAGCAAAGGCTAGAGCCATTTCGACATAGGCTTGGTCGTTCAACAGAGTAAGGGCTTGAAGAGGCGTATTGGTGCGACTGCGCTTGGGGTGGCAGGCCGAGCGGTCGGGTCCGTCGAAGTTGACGAAACCGGGGTACGGGGAAGCTCGACGCCAAATGACGTAGACGCCGCGCCGGTAGCGGTCTTCGCCTAGGGAAGTGGCATAGGTGGGTTCGTTGCGTCCGACTTGGCGCCAGAGGCCGGCAGGTTGGGGAGGATAGACGGGCGCCCCCCCCATTTTGGCGGAGAGGAGGCCGGAGATGCGGAGAGCGTTATCGCGAATCATCTCGGCAGTGAGGCGGAAGCGGGGGCCGCGGGCGTAGAGGAGGTTACCGGGGTCGCGTTCGAGCAGTTCGGGGGTGATGCGGGAGCTTTGGCCGTAGGTGGCGGAGAGGGCGAGGAGGCGGTGAAGATTCTTCATGGACCAGCCCTCATCCATGAAACGGACGGCGAGCCAGTCGAGAAGCTCCGGGTGGGTGGGCGGTTCGCTTTGGGAGCCGAAGTCTTCCTCCGTGGACACGATGCCGCGCCCGAAAAACTGCCCCCACCAGCGGTTCACGGCGACGCGGGCGGTCAACGGGTTTTCCCGGTCTACCAACCAGCGGGCCAAGCCGAGGCGATTTTTGGGCCAGTCCTTTTTCCAAGCGTGCAGGGCTTCGGGCGTGCCGGGGGACACCTTTTGAAGGGCGTCCAAGTAATTGCCTCGGTTCATTACTCGGGTTTCCCGAGCTTTGTCCATCTCCACCATGACGAGGGTACTGTGGCCCTTTATCGCTCCGAGGGCTTTCTCGGATGCGGCCACTTCCTTTTCACGAGCTTGTATCGATCGGTGTTCCTTAAAGAAGTACTTGCTAAGTTTCTCCCGTTCCTTGGCGGAGTGCTTTTTCTTTTTGAGGAGGGCGAGGAGAGACGCGGGGAGGCGGCGGGTGGACTCGTCTTGCTTGCCCGAGGGAACGGGCGAGGCCGAAAAACGCGGACGCCCCACGTTGCGGCCGCCTCCGTAGAGGTGTTCGAGCTTGAAGCGGAGACGTGAACCGGGCGGAGGCGCGAGCGGTTCGGCGAGGTCGAAGGTAGCGGTTCTGGGCTTGGAAAACTCCGGGGCAATGGCCCAACCGTTACTTCTGTCCCGCTTGCCGTCGATGAGGTTGGCTACCGAGAAGTTGCCTTGAGAGAAATCGGCCCATGCCCGGGTGAGCTTGAGGGGAGAGAGCTTGCCGTTGGGCTGAAGGAGGGAGACGGTCAGTTCGGTCAGTACGAAGTTGGGGCCGTTTCCCGTGGTGCAACGTCCGGGCCCCTTGCGGGGAAGCTCGTCGTGCGTGAGAGTTTCTAGCTGGATGGAGGCAAGGTGGCCGGCGGGGGCGGCGGTCTCGATTTCGTAAACGGACTTGTCGCCCGTCGGTCCCCCCACCAGCAGGCTGTGGTCAGGAAGCGGACGGAAGGTTTCCCCTCCCGAGGATTCGTGGGCCAAGGGTTTGAGGACTGACCAGACGGGTGCGGCGAGCGGCTTATCCGCGTCCGATTTCGAGATTAGAGCAGTGCGTTGATCGGCAAGCCAAACGCCAAAGCTTTTCTCGGCGGCCTCCTTCGCGCCGGCGAGTTTGCGTTCGGCTTCCGCAAGCTTCTTTTCGGCCTGTTGCTTGCGGGCACGTTGCTCGGCGGAAAGGGGCAGGTCCATGGTCGGCCCCCAGAAGTCGAAGGACACGCCCCCCTTCCCCTTAACTTCCAAGGGGGTGTTGTTAAAGAATGCGAAGAGCTGGTAGTATTCCTCCTGGGAAAAGGGATCGTACTTGTGGCTGTGGCACTGAGCGCACTCAAGAGTGGTCCCGAGCCAGACGAGTCCCGTGGTGTTTACGCGATCCACTACCTGGTTGACTCGGTTCTCCTCGGGAT
>CAXGVD010000330.1:0-3942 GCA_964012695.1 uncultured Opitutia bacterium | reverse complement strand
CAAGGCGGCCTTGGCCTTGCCCACCAATTCCTTGAACGCGTCGGGTTCATGAATGGCGAGTTCGGAAAGCACCTTGCGATTCAGTTGCACGCCGGCCTTGGCGAGGCCGTTTATGAACTGGCCGTAGCGCAGGCCCTCCGCTCGGCAGGCGGCGTTGATGCGCACGATCCAGAGCTTGCGAAACTCGCTCTTCTTCTTTCGGCGGTCCCGGTAGGCGTAGGATTCGGCTCGGTCCACTGCGTCCTTGGCGTAGCGGAAAAGGCGTGACTTGTTGCCGAAGTAGCCCTTGGCCTTCTTGAGGACCTTCTTGCGGCGTTTGCGGGTAGCGGGAACATTGCGTGCGCGTGGCATGGCTTAGTTTCTCCTGTCTGCTTGCTTGTAAAGATAAGAGGGCGCGCTTCCGTCAGGAAAGAGCCCGGATGACGCGGACGGACATGCCCTTGGCGAGGGAGTGGTCCTGGCGTCCCGCTCGTATTTGCTTCACTGTGCGCTTGCGGCGCAGATGGCGTTGCCCGGGCTTGCGGTGTGTAACCTTGCCCGAGCCCGTTACCTTGAAACGCTTGGAAATGCCCTTGTGAGTCTTCTTCATCGTTCTTACTCCGAAAATTGGGAAAAGCGTGCCATTAAAGCGTTTTTTCCCGCGACGGCAAGCGAGAAGAAGGGAATTGAACGGGGGGAGGATGAAGGTCTTCCTCTAGTTCGCTAGCGAGGTGGTGTGGTTGTAGCAGTAGGCTTTTTCGTCTTGAGTCTCAAGAAAGTAAACCCAAGTGGTGTCTTGGTGCCAGTGGACTCACGGGGATAGACTCTTGCCCGTCTGGGGGCAGACTTTTTATTCCCGCCAGAATCTGGGGTTGGTGGTGCCGTCTTTCGCGGCGGAGGGGCAACCGCGTTCGTCAAGGAGAAGCAAGGCGTAGGTCGAGCTAGTTGATTTCGAGACGCAGGCTGACGGAAACCAACTCGGGCGAGGGTGGTTCATAGAATGGCTTGGGGCGAAAAGCGCAGTAGGTACGCCGGGAATAATTTAATGCGCCCGTCAAAGGCTCAGATCCTTCCTTCTTTCATGGCGGCAGTTAGACTGCCTTTTAACCTCAGCCCTTAGCAGACCCTTCTAGTTCGTAGCGAAACACGGAAAATCAAGGAAAGTTTCCCGGCAACTCTTGATGTGCTTTAAGGAAATTCATGCCGGCGAGGCACAGGCCCGAGTGCCAAACTCCAAAGATATTAGGCCCGCCAGGCAGGGCGACTTTTGACTATGTTGGCTATTCGGGGACGATTTGGGCTCAGTCGTAGATGAGGAGGCCGAGGTAGCTTTGGTAGGCGAGCCAGAGTGATAGAGCGAGGAGGAGAAGCGCGGAGAGTGCGGCGAGGATGCGTTTGAGTAGCCAGCGGCTGCGGCGCGAGTTGGCGGAGTCGTCTCCAAAGGCGAGGATTGATTCGGCGAGATCTCGGGCTTTGGTACGTTTTTCGACTTTGTCGCGGAGGGGGCCGGCTCCGGGGCGGTTTCGTTCGTATCGCCATTTGAAGAATTTGTGGAGCATGGAGCTTATTTGTCGGAGGGCAGGGGGGCGGGTCAAGCGAAGCTTTGGGTGAGAAAGCGGGCGAGAAAGGAATCGGAGGGGTTGGCCTGTACGATGGCGTCTTCGAGGCGCTGGAGGAGATGCTGGAGTTCGCGGAGTCTGAGGTCGAGGTGCTCGGGTGGGGGTTCTTTACCAGGGGCAATTTCGGGCATGACGGCGAAGGCGTAGTCGCCGAAGAGGGTAGCGGTTTCGCTTTCGGCGAGAAGTTCGCGAAGGGCGCGGAGTTTTTCCTTGGGGAGCGCGGCGTCGTGGAGTAGGGGAAGGATGACTTTCCGGGCTTTGTCGCAATGGGTGGCGAGCAGGCCGAGAATTTGGTCGAGGCCGGGGCCAGTGAGTTCGCGTTTTTGGGCGAGGAGAGTGGAGTCGGTTCGGTGGGGGCGGATGGCTTGGGCGAGGGCGTTGCGGAGTTCGTCGATGCTGTCTGGATGGATGAGGTCGGCACCTTTGAGGCGGGCGCCACGATCGTTGAAATTGAGGACGGGACGTTTGGCGGCGATGGCGGCGCAGGTTTCGGATGTTTCGCTCCAGTCAGAAAGGAATGGAGTTGAGACGGTGTCGGCGAAGTTTCCGGGGATGCGGTGGAGGTGTGCTGCGTGGACTTGTAGATGAGCACGTCCAGTGTTTGTGGCGTAGCGGTCGGATGGATGTTTGCCTGCTGCGAGGTCCATGCCGATCAGGAGGATGGCAGCGGGTTCCAGAAAGTCGGCGAAGAGGAGGGCGGCGAGTCCGGAGTTGTTGACGGCGAGGAGGTTGGTTTTGGGTATGCCTTTGGCGGCGAGCCAGTCTTCGGTTAGGACCCGTCCGGAGAGGTAGCGGGCGTCGTCTCCCCAGAGTTCGGCCCAGCCGGGATGGGCTTGGGTGGAGAGGATTACTTGGCCGGGGCGGTATTCGGGAGGGGCGCAGGCAACGTGAGTTTTTTCAGGGTCGAGGCTGAGGGTGAAGTGGGGGTGGAGGTCGGCGGAACTGAGGGCGGAGAGAGCGCTGTCTGCGGCGATTATGACGGGGGCGGGGAAGTCTTCCTTGAGGAGGGGGAGAGGGACGTCTAGGGAGGGGCCAGCCCCGACGACCACGGCCAAGGAGCCGGCGGCGCTTCCGCGCCAATTTTCGGGTACGCGGGAGCGAAGATAGCCAGGAAGGTTCCGGAAGACGAGTTCCTGTCGGAGTACGCCTGTGTCTCGTCGGGTGCGGCGGGCTCGAAGGGTGGAGTCGATCGTGGCGACGATTTGGTCGAGGACGGAGGCGTAGGAGGCTGGGTCGGCTTCGGCGAGCTGGGTGCCGACCTTTACAGCGGGGGCGTGATCGTATTCGAGTCGGATGAAGCGGTCGAGGGTGTCGGTGAGGGGCTCGGGGGGAGAGTCGAGGGGGAGGGCGGCTAGGTTTTGGGGTAGGTTTGCGGGAGGGGTGATGACTGGGGGGTGAAACCACAGGACCCCTTTGGGGAAGGCTTCCGCTTCCGCGGCGAGGGTTTCGGGGGTGGCAGGACCGAGCAGAATGACGGTGGCCGCGCCGTCGGGGCGAGTTTCGGAGAGCCAGTTGGAGTCGGTCATGAAGGGAAGGGGATTTGGCCCGAATGGTCGTGGAGCGTCAAACGTGTTTGAAGTTTTTTCTTTTTAGTAGCTTTGGGTGAGGCGTGTTTGGGTTTCGGAGAGGGCGTGCTTTCGTATGGACTCCTTGGGAAAAGAAGATAAGTTGAGCTTCTTCGCCATGCTCGACGGCAAGTCCATACTCGTGACGGGGGGCACCGGTTCCTTCGGCAAGCGTTTCATCAAGACGGTGTTGGAGCGTTACAACGCCCAGCGCATTATCGTGTACTCACGTGACGAGTGGAAGCAGTCCGAAATGCAGACGAGCGAGCTGTTCAGGAGTGGGTCCGTCCGTTTTTTTCTTGGCGACGTCCGCGACGGAGAGAGGTTGACTCGGGCCATGCGAGGGGTGGACTACGTGGTGCACGCGGCGGCTCTTAAACAGGTGCCGGCGGCGGAATACAACCCTCATGAATTCATAAAGACAAACGTCAATGGGGCGACTAACGTGGTGGAGGCGGCCCTCACTGCGGGGGTGAAGAAAGTGGTGGCCCTGAGTACGGACAAGGCGGTGAACCCGGTGAACTTGTACGGTGCGACCAAGTTGTGCTCGGACAAGGTGTTCATTGCGGCGAACAGTTATGCCGGCGAGGGCGGGACGACTTTTTCGGTGGTGCGCTACGGGAATGTGGTTGGGAGTCGAGGTAGCGTGATTCCCGTCTTCTGCAGGCAACGCGAGACAGGCAAAGTGACGGTGACTCATCCGGATATGACGCGTTTCCTTATCACCTTGGACGAGGGGGTGGACTTTGTTCTGTCCAGTTTGGAGAATATGGTGGGCG
>CAXGVD010000329.1:0-3948 GCA_964012695.1 uncultured Opitutia bacterium | reverse complement strand
GCCAAAGGCGATGGTGAACCGGTCGCTCGGCGCATCCGCCTTCAACGACGTGTCGGGCAGAGCACGCTCCCACGGCCAAGTTTCGGAATCGAAATTCCACGCGCCGGGCTTGCCCTTCGCAAGATCCAGCAGCAACTTGGTGTGTTCGGGGTTCACATCAAAGTTGGCGGTCTCCTCTAGATAGGCGACAGCTTCCTCTTTCTTGCCCCGCAGGATCAGCTTTAGTGCATGCGGATGCACCCGCTTCACCTGTCCGCGGCTACCGGGCTTTTCGTTGTTCACCCTCGGATTATTCGCCTGGCCGAAGGCTTGCGGTGCGTCCAGACTGAACACCAACACGACCAGCGCGAGCAAGGCTTGCGCTTTAAGGAAAGGATTTCGTTTGGTGCGTTTCATGGTTCTTCAGTCCTTTACTTGGTAGTGCTTGCGGAGGCGGGTGAGTTCCTGTTTCAGGCCAGCTATGGTCTTGGCGTGCTTGGGGTCGGCATAGCGACTGGTCATTTCCTGCGGGTCGGTTTTTAGATCGAAGAATTCCCAAGTGTCGAGCTTGTCGTCGGGGAAACGAATGAGTTTGTAGCGTCCATCGGTAACGCCGTAGTGGACGGGGACACCGTGGCCGCCGGCCTCGTAGTAGTGGTAGTAGTGAGTCTTACGCCAGTCCCTAGGGGTGTGCCCGCGGAGGATCGGGACGAGGGAGCGCCCCTGCATGTCCCCGGGTTGCTTGGCCCCCGCGATGTCGAGGAAGGTCTGGGCGAAGTCGAGGTTGGAAACAAGGTTGGCGTTGGTGCTGCCGGGCTGGATTTGGCCAGGCCAGCGAACGAGCAGGGGCGTGTGGAGGCTTTCCTCGTACATCCAGCGCTTGTCGAACCAGCCGTGCTCGCCGAGCCAGAAGCCTTGATCGGAGCTGTATATGACCACGGTGTTCCGGGCCAAGCCGGTTTCGTCTAGGTAAGCGAGCATACGGCCCACGTTCTCGTCCACGGCCTTCACGCAGCGCAGGTAGTTCTTGATGTAGCGCTGGTAGTTCCAGCGGGTAAGCGCCTTGCCTTGGAGATTCAATTTCTTGAAGTCCGCATTGCGGGGGCGAAAGTGTCCGTCAAAGACCTTGAACTGCTCGGGCGTGAACTTGCTGGAGTAGCGAAACATAAGGCGGCTCGGCCCCATGTGGTCGGCGATGCCCATCTTGTGGTTGGCGGGTGCGGCGCTGCGGCCGGCGTAGTCGTCAAAGAGCGTTGGGGGTTCAGGGATGTCGACATCCTCGAAAGTTTCTAGGTGGCGCAGGGCGGGCTCCAAGCGTCCGTGCGGCGCCTTGTGCTGCGCCATGAGGAAGAACGGTTTTTTTTCGTCGCGCTCCTCCAGCCACTTCAAGGCCCGATCAGTGATAACGTCGGTGGTGTAGCCGACGTGCTTAACCATTTCACCGTTGGTGAACAGTAGGGGATTGTAGTACTGGCCCTGCCCCTTGAGCACCTCGAAATGGTCGAAGCCCGTAGGCGTGGACTTGAGATGCCACTTTCCGACGATAGCGGTCTTATAACCAGCCTTTTGCAAGAGCTTGGAGACGGTCTGACCGGAGCCGTCAAAGGTGTCCTTGTTAGTGCGCTGACCGTTCAGGTGCGAATGCTTGCCGGTCAGGATGACGGCCCGCGAGGGCGCGCAAATCGAGTTGCTCACCAAACAGTGCCGAAAGAGCATACCCTCCCGCGCTATACGATCGAGATGCGGCGTGGGCGCAATCTTCCCCAAGGGCCCGCCGTAAGCCGAAAGGGCCTTCAGGGCATGGTCGTCGGTGAACAGGAAGATAATGTTGGGCCGGTCGCCCTTCGCCTGACTGAAGGCAGTTCCGAATACCGCCCAAGCAAAGAGGGGAAGAAACTTATTCATTTTGATTCGTCCTTCTCCGACGCAAACGCCCATCCGTGGCCTTTGAGGACTTGGGCGCCCGTCTTGTCGGTCTTGGTCTTTTCGGTCTTGGGAATCTTGCCGAGCGGAGCGAGGGTCTTGGCCCAGGCTTCGTGCTTGGCTGCGAGTTGCTTGACGAGGGTCGCGTGCTTGGCCGCAAGATCCCTTTCTTCACGCGGGTCGGCCTTGAGGTCGAAGAGTTGCCACGGATCCTTATCGTACTTCTTGTAGAGTCGCCAATGCTTCCACCGCGCGGCGATGAGATGACGGCGGTCGGCGTCGCCCGGCTCGTTGTTGAGCCAAAATAGGTACTCGTGGGGTTCGCCTTTTATTTTTCCGTTGAGGTAGGGGACGAGATTCACGCCATCGCAATGTTCGGGAATGGGCAGGCCTACCGTGGCGGCGATGGTGGAGTAGAAGTCGAAGTTGGCGACGAGCCCGTCGTACTGTTTGCCCTCGGGAATTTTGCCGGGCATGGAAAAGACGGTGGGCACCCTCACCCAGCCCTCCTGTTGGGTCCCCTGCCCTTTCCCGCCGCGGTAAGGCGCAGAGGAACCGCCTTCGCTTCCGTTAGCCCCATTGTCGCTGGAGAAGATGACCAGCGTCTTCTTGCGCAGATCGAGCTTGTCAAGGGCCTTCAGAAGTTTGCCCACTTGGTCGTCCACCGAGACGATGGCCCCAGCCAGTTTGGCACGCTTTCCCGCCGCCGTAGTACGTTTGGTCAAACGCGCCGGCGCCTCTTTGTTGCTGGAGTGGACGGCCTCGGGCGACCAGTACAGGAAGAACGGCTTCGCCTTATGACGCTCGATGAACTCGACGATGTTATCGCCGTCGTAGTCGGTAAGCCATCGAGTCTTGCCCGCTTCATCGATGCAAAAGTATTTCGAGTCCTTCTTCTTGGGCGGTTTCTGAGCGACCTCTGCGAAGCCCACCTGTAAAGGGCCTTGCCCCCTGGATCCGATGTCCCACTTACCGATTTGCCCTGTGACGTAACCGTTGTCCGCCAGGAACCGGGCCAAGGTCGGACGGTCCTCGGGAATGGGAAGCCCTCGGGACATGCCGTACTTGCCGAAGCGTTGGCCATACTGCCCCATGATGAGGGCGCATCGGCTTGGACAGCACGGCGGGTTGGTGATATAGGAAGCGGTGAAGCGAACACCTTCCGTGGCCAGTCGATCTACATGGGGCGTCGGGATGTCCTTACTGCCGTAGCATCCGAGGTCGCCATAGCCGAGGTCGTCGACGTAGATGAGCACTATGTTGGGCTTTTCGCCACCAACCGCACTTGCCTCGGAAAATCCGGACAACGAAAAGACCAACACAAGGGCTTGGAAAGAAAGCAGAAAGAAACGTTTTAAGTTCATGAAGAGTAACTGAATTGGAATCCGTAAGGATGAGGTCAAAGCAAAGTGAGAACTCTACTTTTTCGGACGGCGATTCGCGAGGTTATTTACTCAAAAGGGAAAATCGATTGCATCGAATCTCTCGAAAGAGAGACTCCCCGTCTTGTTGGGCCGGCTCAAAAGCCCAAGGCGTCCCTAGGCTTGAGGGGAAGTTCGACTCAAAAGCCCAACAGGTTGTTCATGAAAGCCGACGACGAAAGCAGAAGCGAATACGAGCGCGAGCCTGTGCCCGAGAAGGCTAGGTTTGGGCAGGGCAAGTTTTGGGGCATGTACGCGGGGGAGCACGCTGCGGGCACGGAGTTCATGATCGGGCCGCTCTTCCTCCAGGCCGGAGCCAGTTTGCAGGACTTGCTCCTAGGTCTGTTGCTGGGCAACCTGCTGGCCGTATTGACTTGGCGCTACTTGGTAGCACCGATCGCCGTCGCCCGGCGCCTGACCCTGTATTACCAACTGGAACGCATCGCGGGCGGGTCACTGGTCAAGTTCTACAACTTGGTCAACGGACTGTTGTTCTGCGGATTGGCGGGGGCCATGATCACGGTATCGGCCAGCGCCGTGGGCGTTCCTTTCGGAGTAAAGTTCGCGGCAGCCGAGACCACCTTCGGGTTCGGGACGCCCGCCTTCAGCCTGATCGTGGCGCTGG
>CAXGVD010000328.1:0-3953 GCA_964012695.1 uncultured Opitutia bacterium | reverse complement strand
CGGGTTTGGGAAGGTCACGGACTCCCATGGCGAAGGTGGGTCCGATTGGGCGGTTTTGGCGAAGCTTCTTGAGGCGAGAAGTCATGTCCTTCAAGTCGGCTTGGCATTCCTCCATCTTGGCGTTCACGCCTTGGCCGGGCTTGGCCTTCTTGAGGTTTTGGAGACGTTTCTGAGCCTGTTTAAGTTCGCGATTGATGCTGGCGACCTTTTTGTCGTGAGCGACCACCTCGGCTTGGCGTCTTTCGGCGTTCTCTCCGACAGGAAGGAGGGAGCTGGCTTGTCGGTTTCCGTTTCCGCCCTTGGTGCCGTAGTAGGTTCGGGTACTGCGGAAGATGCCTGCAAGGGCATAGTAATCCTCGGTGGGAATAGGATCGAACTTGTGATCGTGGCAGCGGGCGCAGGATACGCTTAGCCCGAGGGTGGCCCGGGTGGCGACGTCGATTTGCTCATCCACTACGTCCATGCCGAACTGCTCCTCATTACGCTCGTTGAGGGATTTCGGCCCCATGGCGAGAAAGCCCGTGGCGACAAGGCGCTCCTGGTCGGTTTCCTCGCGACCGGAGGGCATGAGGTCTCCAGCCAGCTGTTCCTTGACGAATATATCGTAGGGCTTGTCTTGATTGAAGGAGGCGACGACGTAGTCCCGGTAGCGCCAGGCATGCGGGTAGGAGAAGTTGCGCTCCATGCCCGTGGATTCGGCGTAGCGGGCCACGTCCATCCAGTGTCGCCCCCAGCGTTCGCCGAAGTGAGGAGAGGCTAGGAGTTCGTCCACGAGCTCCTCGACGGCTTTCTCGGGGTCCGAGTCGAAGTACAGGCGACGCAGGAGGACGCGGGGAGAGGCGTCGGGAGCGGGGCGCAGTTTTTCGCTTTCCAGCTTGGCTAGAAGGAAGCGGTCGATATCGGAACGAGGCCAGCTTTTTTCGGCGACTTGGGGAACCTTCCGTTTCTCCGGTTTGCGGAAGAAGCGGAATTGAGCGGCCTCGTTCCAGTCGTACTTGTTTTTCCAGTCGGCGCCCTCCTCAGGGTTGGCGGCGAGGTTAGGACGGGGCTTGGAGACGTTGGGGAAGGGGAGGCCCATCTGAATCCAGCGAGCCAGAATCGAGACTTCCTTCTTTTCCAGGCGACGGTTGGGGACGGGAGGCATCCGTTGGTCGTTCTCCGAATGACGGACGAGTTGCAACAACAGCGATACCTTCGCCGAACGAGGACGGGCGGCGGCTTTGCCGGAGTCACCACCCTTGAGGATGCCAGCCCTGCTGTCCAACCTCAGCCCACCCTTAATCTTCGCGGCTTTTTCCGAGTGGCAGGCGTAGCACTTGGCCGCAAGCAAGGGCCTCACATGGCTCTCGAAGTAGGCAACTTGTCCGGCAGAAAATTCCTCAGCCGCTTGAGCGGAGTTTCCTCTCTCGAAGAGGAACGAAGCGGTGAGTGTGATGAAGGTACGAACGAACCACAAACGCATGCGCACCACCCAGTAGGCAGCAAAGGGCTTTGGAGATGTTTTTTCCTTCAAATCGGGAAAGATAAGATGCCTACGGCCCCTTTTTTATTTCAAAGCGCCCGTCACCATGACTCTGAGCTTGTCGGTATTGGCACTAACCGTGGCTTGCGGACCCGTCATCTTAACGAAGATGGCTCCTTGCTTCCCCTCGATAATGGCGGCGAACATGGCGAAGCCTTTCTTCGGCGTCTTGGGCCCGAAGGGGCGCCCGCTCATGAAAGTCCCGGTGGCCTCAGCATAAGTCACATTCACACCGCCCACCTTTTCCGTCTTGGAACTCTTGTTTTCGGGGTTTTGGAACTGCCCCATCCAACGGTCCACGTTGGCCTTCACGCCGCCCGCACCTCCGGGGCCAAAATGGAAGAAGACGACCTCTGCGGGCTCGCCACTCTTGCCGGCCGCCGCGAATTGGGCCTTCCGCATGGAGGAGGAAGGGGCCGAGGCCTTCCACTCCTTTGGGGCCGCGAAGGCGTAACCAGCGACGGTGAACTTCTCGGCTGCGCAGAGCGTGGTGAAAAAGGCGAGCAGGATACCCGCGATTGAGAGGTTTCGAATCGGTTGCATGATGCGCATTCTTGTTTTCAGTGAGATTCGGTCAACGAGAATGCGAAAGGCACCCAGCTAATTAATTGGAAAAGCCCCGCTTCCGCCAGTGATGCGGAAACGGAGCTTTTCGGGGGCAGCTCGGGCCGTGGTTACTTGCTCCTGACCCGCAGACGTAGGAACTGGCGTTGGCCGTTGGAAACCGCTGAACTGGTTTCGTACACGACGCGCTCCATGCCGCCGCCGGCATCGACGCCCTTGGTGGCTCCGTCGGAGGGGACAAGGTCCACTTGGGTCACCCCAGCGGAGCTCCAGGTCCGCAGATCCGAACTCACTTCCACGATGTACTCGATGCCTTCCTCGTTGAAGTCGTCCTTGTACTTGAGGAATGTGATTCGCTGTTTGCCGCCGCGGGAAGGCAGACGGCGAGGCTTGTTGCGGGAGGAGTCCGGCCCGAGGGAGTCTCCGCCGAAGGCGCGTTCGAGCAGGTTGCTCATGCCGTCGCCATCAGAGTCCTGATCGTCTTGGTCAAACATCAGCGTGGCGTCGGTTAGGTCCACGTCCCCATCGCCGTCCAAGTCCTTGATCTTGCCCAAGTCCTTGCGAGCAAGGAGGCGACGAGCGAACTTGGTGCGTTCGGTGAGGTAGCGGTCGTCCATGCGGCGCTCCTCGAAAAAGGCACCCTTGCCGGGGGGCTTGATGTAGAGCAACCGCGATACGTCTCCGGCGGCGTTGAAGCTGCCATTGCCGCCTTGACTCGCCTTGAGTGTAACGAGGATGGGCTGCATTTTGCCGCCCACCTTGGTGAAGCCGGTGAAGCCTTCGCCCTTGGTCTTGAAGACGAGTTTGGCGTTGCTTCCGCTGCCTACGACTTTGACGGCGGAGGAGCCACCCTGGATGGTCAGGGAGACGGGCAGATTGGAGGTTGCCGTCACCATGCGCCCGATCGGAATGGGCCTCTTGGATACGGGAAGGTCCCGCAATCCACCTCGTTCGCCATGCTTGAAGACGATCATCTGGCCCTGTTTGTTGGTGACGTTGAAGGTCAGTTTCTTGGAGGTCATGGCGTAGGCGGAGAAGGCGGCGGAGCCATCCGTAGTGACGGCTTTCACCACGACCGCTCCGAGCGACGCTCCGCACTTCACTTGATTGGCACCCTGCATGGAAGCGGGGCCGGATATCACGGAGAAGGTGATCGGTACGGCCATGGGCCTGTTTAACTTCTTGTCGAAGGCCTTGGCCCTGAGCTGGAAGACTTGATTCTGGCCCATGTCGCCTACTTGGTCGAATACGAGTCGTATGGCCTTCTTGATGGCGATGGTACGGGAGACCGGCGTGGCGGCGAAGTAATCATTATTACCTGCTTGGGTGGCTTTCACGGTGACGCTGCCAAGTACGCTGCCGGTAAGCTGCGAACCGCTCAGGCTGGCGAGGTTGCCGCCGGCAGTTATCTCGTAGGTCACGGCCAGTCCGGAGCTGGAGGTGGCGTTCAGATCAAGCGTCTCGGTTACGGCACCGTCTCCAGGGTCGGGGAAGGTGATGGTCTGAGGTTGCTTGGTGATGATCTTCAGTTGTTTCGTGACGGCAGTGGCAGCGGAGAAGTGGCTGTCACCCGCTTGGGTAGCGGTGATGGTCACTGTACCTTCGTCAACCCCCTTGATGAGCCCGTTCTCTATCTTGGCGATGGCGGGGTTGGAGGAGGTGAAAGTGAGCGGCAGACCGGAACTTGCGCGGGAGCCTCCGGGGTAGAAGGCGGCAGCTTGGTTACTCACCACGGGCAGTCCGGAATCGGAATCGGTCTCCAAGTTATCGAAGGCGAGGGTGATGGTCTGGGTCCCTCCGAAGGTGGGGGGCTGAGCCTTGAAGGGGTGATTGGCCGGAAGGAAGTTGTTGAAGCCCCACTTGTGAG
>CAXGVD010000327.1:0-3964 GCA_964012695.1 uncultured Opitutia bacterium | reverse complement strand
AACGCCAGAGGAAAAAACTCGAAAAAACCGACAGCCATGACTTACCAAAGAATTGAGGTCAGCGGAACTCCCAACCTTGTCACCCACCCTTCATGTGTCGCAAGGAGAAAAGGGCCGCGAAGCCGGAAGGGGTTGGTACCAGGGGTCGGACTTGAACCGACGACCCGCGGATTATGATTCCGCTGCTCTAACCAACTGAGCTACCCTGGCCCGTAAAAAAGATCATTTAGATTACTCTGGCCCGGTTCGGAGTCAAGATTTACAAGAATCCCAAGGCGACGCTTTGCAGACCTCAAGCGGATCCAAGAGGGACGGACCCTCTGCTACGAAAAATAGCCACTAGAGGGTCTCCATGGGCTCGACTACCGATGTAGCCTCAAGGCTAATGGGACTGTAACTTGCTTTGCCTGTCCGCAGGTCAATTAAGGTGGCGTAAAAGAAAGCTGAGGAAGAGGAGCAGAGACAACACCCTGCTTTGAAGGTCTAAACATTCCGAGGAAAACGAAGCTGCGGATTACGAGGGCGAGGAGGAAGCTCGGCAACCCAAGTCGTTTGCGGGCTATTTGGTTTGAGATTCTCATTCCGCCCTTTGCTCTTTACGCATAGGCTCCGTTTCCCTATCTCTGAAACGCCTTATTTTAGTAACTTTGGCCAGCACTGTGACGGAAGAACAGGCATCCATTCTAGTCATCGACGACGATGCCGAAATCAGGTACTCGCTGGACCGCGTTTTGACCAGCGCCGGTCACGCCGTATTGTGCGCCGACGGCGGCGAAAAAGGAATTGAAGCCGCAAAAGAAGAAGCCCCCGAGGTGATCTTTCTGGACAACCGCATGAGCGGGATCTCGGGCATAGAGACGCTCCAGCACCTGCGCACGGCGGCGCCCCATTCCCAAGTCGTCCTGATGACGGCCTACGGCACCACGCAGACGGCGATTGAGGCGATGAAGCACGGGGCCTTCGACTATGTGCTCAAGCCCTTCGACGCGGGCAAGCTCAAGGAACTCGTGGCCAAAGCCGTGAAGGCGGGAAGAGACGCTCGTGGAAACGAGGAAACCTACGAACGGTTGCTGGACACGGCGGATTACGTGGAGGGCATCGTGGGGAGCGGCGAGCGCATGCAGCAGGTCCTCAAGGTCGTGGGCCAAGTGGCGGCCAGCGAGGCCACCGTGATGGTGAGGGGCGAAAGCGGCACGGGCAAGGAACTCATAGCCCGCTGCATCCATCGGCACAGTCATCGGGCAGAAGGACCGTTTCACGCCGTGAACTGCGCCGCCATTCCTGAGAATCTCATCGAGAGCGAACTTTTCGGGCATGAAAAAGGAGCCTTCACCGGGGCCAACGACGCCAAGCAGGGTCAATTCGAACTCTGTAACGGAGGCACGCTCTTTCTTGATGAAATCGGAGACATGGCCTTGCCCACCCAAACCAAAATTCTCCGAGCCATCCAAGAGGGTGAAATTCAGCGCGTGGGAGGCACCAAGATGAAAAAGGTGGACGTCCGCCTAATCGCCGCCACCCACAAGGACTTGGAAAGCATGGTGAAGGTAAAGGAGTTTCGGGAAGACTTATACTACCGCCTCAACGTGGTGCGGGTGGAGATGCCGCCTCTGAGGGAACGCCTGGAGGACCTTCCTGAACTTGCCGACTTTCTTCTCCAACGTCTACACAAGGACAAGAAATCCACTGTCACTGAAATTTCCAAAGACGCCTTGGAGCGGCTGGCCGAATACGATTGGCCCGGCAACGTGCGGGAGCTGGAAAACATACTTCACTCCTCTTCCGTCGTGAGCAAGGGCAAGCGCATCATGACCAAGGACTTGCCCTCGGTATTCGGTTCCATCCCCCCCGACTCCTCCCAAGCCCGCGAAATCGAGGGCGGTCTCGCCTCCGAACCCGAAGAGTCAGCGGAACACTTCCCCAAACACCCTCCCGGCGCCGATGCCACCTTCGGGGCAAAAGTTGAACCCAAGGAATCCGCGGAAGACTCCGACTCCAGTGAATCCGTCACTCCCGGTGGCATCTCCGCCACGGAATCCTTCGACCTGGCTTACGCCCAAGCCCGAGCCCGCACTGAAAATCAAGTGCTGGACGTTGTGGAACGCGAAATGATTCAACGCGCCCTCAACGAGACCGGTGGCAACCAAGTGAAGGCATCGGGCCTGCTCGGCATAACACGGGCAACCTTGCGCAAACGCATCGACGCCTACGGCATACGCTTCTAAGCACTCAACTTTCGCTTCTCTTCGAATGAACTATATCGACGAACGCATCGTCATCACCGGCATAGGTCTAACCTCTCCGCTTGGCGACGGTCTACCTGCCTTGCGTCAAAATCTCCTTGCGGGCAAAAGCGGCGTCACCTCCTTCCCCGTCCGCAATATGGGTGACCTTCCCGCCGGAGTCTGTGATTTCGACACCACCAAGCACCAAACTCGCAAGCAGTTACGGGTTGGCACTCGGGCCGGCAGCATTGGCATCTACTGCGCCCACGAGGCTTTTTCCAACGCGGGCATCGATCCAGAGGCCATAGACCGCTCCCGCGTAGGCGTTTACGTCGGCATCACCGAGCACGGCAACGTCGAGACCGAGACCGAGGTCTGCCAGCTTTTCGACCACTATGACGAAGACGTCAAATATTGGACCCACCACCATAATCCTCGGACCGTAGCCAACAATCCCGCCGGAGAAATTACAGTCAATCTCGGGATCACGGGTCCCCACTACACGGTCGGCGCAGCCTGCGCCGCAGGCAACGCGGGCATCGTCCAAGGCGCCCAGATGCTACGTCTGGGTGAGTGCGACGTGGCCCTTGCGGGCGGCGTCAGCGAAAGCATACGAGCCTACGGCATCTTTGCCGGCTTCAAGAGTCAAGGCGCCCTCGCAACGAGTGAAGATCCTGCCAAGGCCAGTCGTCCCTTCGACAAAGGGCGAAACGGCATCGTCGTCAGCGAGGGGGGGTGCCTATACGTCCTTGAACGTCTCTCCGATGCCCGCAAGCGCGGGGCTGCCATCCTCGCGGAAATCGCGGGCTGGAAAATAAACTCGGACGGCACGGACTACGTTCTTCCCAATCCCGAACGCCAAAAGGAATGCGTAAGTCAGGCACTCACTAACGCCCGCATGACTCCTGAGGATGTGGACATCGTCTCCACCCACGCCACCTCCACGCCCCAGGGGGACGAACAGGAATGTGCCGCCCTACGTGCCGTCTTCGGGGACTCCTCCGGCGTACATGTGAACAATACCAAAAGCTTCATCGGGCACGCCATGGGCGCCGCCGGCGCCATCGAGCTGGCGGGCAACCTCCCCTCCTTCGAGGACGGCGTAATCCACGCCACAATCAACTTGGACGACCCCGACCCTTCCTGTGAACTTCACGGGCTCGTCCGAAACGCCCCGCTCGAAACCGACGGCGTGGACGTCATACTCAACAATTCTTTCGGCATGCTCGGCATCAATTCCGTTCTTATCTTGAAAAAGTTCCGGGACTAGGCTATTCCCTTCGTTTTCACGGAAATTTCATGGACAAGGAACAAGTCAAACAAATCGTCCTAGACATCATCGCCGAAATCGCGCCCGACGAGGACCTGAGCGACGTCAAGCCCGACGTCCGTCTGCGTGACCAGCTCGATCTCGACTCCATGGACTTCCTCGATATTGTTATGGAACTTCGCAAGCAGCACGGCATCGAAGTCCCCGAAGCCGATTATCGTCAGCTGGAGTCTCTCGACAGTTCCGCAGTCTACCTTCACCCCAAATTCGAAGCAAAGTCCGCCGCCTGATCCGCCCCGCGCCTCCCCCTTGCCCGAAGCCCGCCGCAAACCCGAATCCCTCGACGGGCGCCGCTTCGAGACCGTCGTCATAGGTGCAGGCATGGCCGGCCTCGCCGCCGCCCTTCGCCTCGCCATGTTCGGGCGCGAAGTGCTCCTGCTCGAACGCCACTACCTCCACGGTGGACTCA
>CAXGVD010000326.1:0-3996 GCA_964012695.1 uncultured Opitutia bacterium | reverse complement strand
AGGCGGGCAGCTCACCGTCAAGGGTGAGAAAAACGAAGAAGGCATGGCGACCATCCTCATCTCCGACACGGGCCACGGCATCGAACCCGCAGAACTGCCCAAAATTTTCGACGTACTCTACACCACCAAGTCCACGGGCATCGGCCTCGGCCTCAGCCTCTGCCGAGACATCCTTCAAAGGCATGAAGGCTCCATTCGCATGGAAAGCTCACTCTCGAAAGGCACCAACGCCATCCTCACCCTTCCGGAAGCCAAAAATGACTCAAAAGAAAGAAAAGAAGCAGCAGCCCTCGCCGAAACCGAGAAATAAGAACCACGCCTCGGGCTCCGCCTCCGTCCTAATCGTGGACGACCACCCCGCCATGCGCTCGACCATGTTCGATATCCTGGAAGACGAAGGTTTCCTCCCTTCCCTAGCCGCCTCGGGCAACGAAGCTGTGGAGCTTTGCGGAGAAAACGACTATGACGCAATTCTCATGGACGTCCAAATGCCCGACCTCAACGGCATAGAAGCCCTCCGTGCAATACGCGAACTCCCCTCGCCTCACCCACGCTTTCTCTTCATGAGCGCCTATTCCGTTTCCGAACTGAAGGAAGAAGCCTATCGCCTCGGAGCCATGGCCTTCCTTCGAAAACCGCTGGACCCCGACGAAGTCCTCCACCTGCTCCGGGATCGCAACGCCCTCACTGTCCTCCTCCACCTCGATTACGAGCAAGACCGCAAGCAAGCGGCGGGCGCTCTTGAAAAAGCCGGCTTCCATGTCGTGGAAACGAGCTCCTTCGACGAAGTGCTAATCAACGCCCGCCAGATTAGCTACCGCTTCATCGTCTTCGAGCACAAAGACGAAGAAGAAGCGGAATCCCTTAAGCAAATGCTCGCCCAAGTATGCCCCTTGTCCCAAGCGCTACACGTCCGCTCGAAATGTTCCACCGAAGACCTTCTCGAAGAATTAGCTGACCTGAGAACACAACCCATCCGAAGAGAATCCATGCTCAGC
This sequence comes from uncultured Opitutia bacterium, assembly GCA_964012695.1. Taxonomy (GTDB): domain Bacteria; phylum Verrucomicrobiota; class Verrucomicrobiia; order Opitutales; family Seribacteraceae; genus CAXGVD01. Next base: position 2,998 of record CAXGVD010000326.1, on the reverse strand, counting down.
GGCTGGTGAGGCATACGTCGCATATACCCATTTTACAAAACTTGGGACGCGCAAAACCGTGTCTCTCTCCAGTCGCTCTTCGGGCGGTCTACAGGTCGAACTGCAACTGAGCGGCAAAGAGGTGGGCCTGCAGCCTGCGGAAATCGTCCGAGGCGGCGGTGAGGAAGTAATGATAGTCTAAGTTTAGGGCGAGAGCGTCCGTCAACCGGACTCCGGCTCCCAACAGAAAGTCATAGGCAAAGGTGATTCCGCCGAAGGTCTTTCCTTCATAATCTATTTTTGCAACCGTCGCCCCTGTGGCCAATCCCGCCCGGATGTCCAGCCTGTCATTGAGCGGTTTGTCCCAAATTACTCGGGCTAGGAAGGGATAGACGCGGGCAGCCCCAGAACCGCCCGCTTCGTCGTAGAGCAAGACGTCGGCGGCTCCCTCCACCCGCAGGTTTCCGAAATCCCGCCCCAACAGGATTCCGGCTTGGTAGCCGTTCGTAAAGTTCAGAGGAATTTCCCCGTAAGTCTTAGGGGTCGCGCCCGGAGGAGACGTTTCCCAACGCACCCCTCCCGTCACGGGCGAAACCATGCCGGCGCTCAGTCCCACATAGTAACCACGGGAGTGCAGGGGACCTTTGAGCAGTTCCACCTCGGGCACCTCTGGAAGGACCTTTTGCGGCGGAGGGGGCGCGGGCGTTTCCGGATAAAGGGGCGGCAAGACGTTTCGCGGGGGAACCGGGGGCGGCTCTAGGACGGGCGGTCCCTCCGGCGGAAGAGGTGGCGGCGGAGGCGTCAGTTGACGAGGGGGCGAGACGGCCCGGTCGGCATCCGCAAGCAAAGAGGCGACCAAGGCCTCGTGAGCGTTCAACCGAAGCATAAGATCGCCAGCCCGCGTTTTCAGGGAGGATATGCGGGGAGCCTCGCCACCGCTTTGCCCGAGCAATAGGGCAGGTGCTACAAGCAACCACGGAATCAGGGTTTTCCATGCACCCACCCCGGAATGGATTCGTATGTTCACGGAGCCAGTTTCAGGTTTTCCACGAAAAAGGGAAGGGAGAAATCCGGGCAAAAAAAAGCGCCGGGCGGCGGGTTTGGCGGGAAACCGCCCGGCGCGGGTGTGGTGGATGGGAAATAGAAAAAGGTCGGATAATATCTATGTTTTTCTCACTCGACGCAATACAAAAGTTCGTTGGTCCGAATAAAAAGTTGTCCGTCGGAAAGAGCGACGGAACCGCGGGTGTTGTCGTCGTAGGTCTCGCCCATCTTGGCTATGTTCAAGATGGAGCCGTCCTTGGCGGTAACGACGACGACTTCCCCGTTGTGGTTCATGGTGTAGATCTTGCCGTCGGCGGCAGTGGGAGAGGCTCGCCACTTGTACTTACCGGGCATGGAGATGGTCCACTCCACTTTACCCGTCTTCGGGTCCATGCGGGTAAGGGCCTTCTTTAGATCGCTGAGGACGTAGAACTTTCCGTCGTAGAAAAGCGGCGTGGGCACATCCGTAGTGATTTGCCGGTGAGCGGAAGTTTCCCACGCCAAGCCGTCCTTGCCCTCGTGCGTACCCTTCAAGCCGAGCCGCGCGGCGTAAACGGGAGCGTTCTTTGGAGCGCAGGCCAGCACCACGCCGCCGCCGACAACCGGGGAAGGCACCAACCGCCACCACTGTTCGCGGTGATTAGGGTTCCAAGTGCCCCAACGCCAAAGCTCCTTGCCCGTGGCGGGGTCGTGTCCGGTAAGTACATCTCCGCCCGCCACGATGAGTTGCCCGTCGTGAGGGATGATGGTGCCGAAGGACTCCAAGGACTCCTTGTTGGCCTTGGAAGGGCGGGCATGCTCCCATAGCGTCTTACCGTTCGTCGGATTCACGCACAGGAGAAAGGAAGGGGCCTTGGGCTTCCCGCGTCCGTGTACAGGCTCGTCACGCTGGAGAATGGGGAGGTACAGCTTGCCCCCGTGCAAGGTTGGCGTGGAGGCAAAGGTCCACTGGAAACAGAAGTCTCCATAGTCCTTCTGCAGGTTGCGGCGCCAAAGCTCCTTCCCCCCTAAGTCATAAGCCACGAGATCTCCGTTACCATAGAAGAAGACCACGACCTCCCCGTCCGTGACTGGCGAAGGGCTTGCGTAAGTGGTTCTGGAGTCCAGTTGATAGTCGAAGCCGTCTCCCTTGCCGGGGCGATACCCACTACCCGCGTTACGGGTCCACAGCTCCTTGCCATCCTTCCGATTAAGGCAGAGGGCGAGCAGCTTGCCGGCCCCCGTCTTCTTGTCCGTCACCTCGATGGAGGACACGAACACCCGGTCACCCAAGATGATCGGGGTGGCGGCGGATGGACCCGGCAGGCGAGTCGACCACTTGACCCCATTCTCCGCGTCGAACTTCGCAGGAAAGGATCGGGCGGAATCGGAGGAACCGTCGTAGTTCGGCCCGCGCCAGTTGGGCCAGTCGGCGTGAAGGGAAGAAGCGAGGCCGAGCACCAGGCCCGCGGCAAGATATGGAACGAGTATGCTTTTCATAAAGGATAAAAAACTAAGGCCCGAAACCTCCCCACGTCCGGCCCAAAAGAAAGGAAAACTCTTCTTTTGTCAAAACGGTGGCTGAATGGTTTAGCGTTCCCGCGGCCTCAGTCAAAGGCACGACGGGCATCCATGGCACTGCGGAGGGTACGCTCGTCGGCATAGGTGACGCCCGCTCCCCCGGGTATGCCGAAACCGATGCGAGTCACCTGCACGTCAATTCCCGCCAAGGCTTCCTCGCGGATGAAGTGGCAGGTGGCCTCCCCTTCTACATCGTTGGCGAGTGCCAGAATCAATTCCTCCACGCCTTCTTCCTCGATGCGAGCCCGGAAGCCAGAGAGGTTTAGCTTCTCGGGGCCGACCCCTCGAATGGGTGAAAGCTTGCCGCCCAGCACGTGATACTTCCCGCGAAACGATCCTGAACGCTCGATGGAAAAGACGTCAGTCACACCTTCCACCACGCACAGTTTACGGCCATCGCGGTCCTCATCCGAGC
>CAXGVD010000325.1:0-3999 GCA_964012695.1 uncultured Opitutia bacterium | reverse complement strand
CAGCAGAAAGCCAGGGCGACCGTCCCGTCTTGGATACTCGTAAACATAGGGTCGTCCCCAAGGGTCTATGGGGAAGACCTGCATGGCCAGGCCAGCGGCGAGGGCGTCCGCGTCCAAGTCGATGGGCTCCACTCCGCCTTCTCCCCGGCGCCCGAGGGTGATACCCTCACCTTTTAGAAACGATTTGCCCTCTTGGCTTTTTCCCGTTCGGTCCACATAGCCAGCCAAGGCTTGGTAGAGGCGTTGAGATTGTGCAAACTCCTCCGTCAATTCCCGGGTGCCGGGATAGTCCCCGTGCTCCGTCTTGAATTCTTCCAAGGCGAGCCTCAATTCCTCCAAGTCCTTCTTGGCCTGCTTGGTGTCCAGCATACCGAACACGTAGGAGGTGCCGGTAAAGGCGATGCCGACCAAGATGCCGATGATCAAAACCACCATCAGCATCTCGATCAAGGTGAATCCCGCCTTGGCGTCGGCAACACGGGCTATTCCGGCTTTCCTTGGACGCATAACAAAAACCATCTATTTATCCAATGGGAAGGCCCCGAAGTCAACGCTTTCGTCCCGAGGTGAAATTCGCCGCCATGTCCTTTGGAATTATCCGAGGCTCAAGGCACGCGTTTTTTTTCACGCCACGCACTCGCCGGCCAAGCCGAACTTGCAGGGCTTAGGAGGCCAGTCCGCGGGTAAAGGATTGAAATTCCTTGGCGGAGCTCATCAAACCTTCCAGCAAGACCTTGGGCGAGATGTTAAGGGCCGCGGCGACTCCGGAGTCGGGTCGGAAGGAGGAGCGAAGGTCTTGGGGTTCCTCTTCGATCAAGGCCTCGAAGGGCAGGTCGAGAATGCCGTCGGAGACCAGTTTCACGAGGCAGGCCAGTTGTCTGGCTTCCGAGCAGGCAAATGGTGTGTCCTGGTGGAGGATGGGTTCGGTGACTTCTTCTTGGAAACGCCACTTGCGCAAGAGGGCGGCAGCAGCCTCTTTGTGAGTGAAGCCGAGCAGGTTAGTTTCCTTTTCGTCGTCCAGAGGTTCCTCCAAGTTGTAGAGGGCAGGGATTCCGTTCTGCTCGTGGTAATGGTTTAGGAGCATCCTGCCCACGCCGCGCAGCAAGCCCACGGTGTAAGCCACTCCGCTGTTCGGCATTACATAGGGCTCCAACATTCGGATGCCGCTTCCTATGTTCTGCATCGCCGTGGCCCCGCGGACGGAGGAGGACCACAACTCGTTCGAGGTTATTCCATACAGGGGCAGATCCCGTTGAAGCAACTGGCTGGCCGCCACGTAGCCGATGATGTTGTAGGCTTCGGAAAAGCCTATTCGATTCATCGCGTCCTCAATCGTCGAACAGTAGTAGGAACCAGCGTAGTAAGCACTGTTGCTGGCCTTAACGATGCCCGTGACGAGAGAGGCGTCCGTCTTGATAAGCCCGATGATGTCGGGCATGCTGGAGTTAGCGTCGCTTAGTAAGGCCTGCAACTTGGGCATGATCTGGATGGACGCCGGCAAGGTATCCACGAAGTCGATGATCTTTTCCAGAGGCACGGGAGGAGGTACAAGCTCGGACTTGCACAGGAAGCAGCGAAAACTCAGCTTTAAGGCCGCTTCCTCGGGCAATTGAGCGTCGTGGTTCGCGCAGTCGGACTGGATGCAGTGGAAAGTAATCAACGGAAGGCTCGGATTGACCCCCCAACATGCCGGAACTGCAATTCGCGGTCAACTGCGGGAAGACATTTCGCGGGCGTCTCCCATGCGTTCTCCAGTCTTTCGGCTTGAACGCGGAGGAAAAATCGCCATGCTTCGACACTTTGCGTTAGGGGCACCCCGTTCGGGGTTGGCTCCCTCGGCGCTCCCCGAAGCCCTGCTCCAAGCTTGTGCGACGGGCCGCAGCGGCGCTTCCAGTTTCGACTGGGGCGCGGTTCCGCAAGGGCGGAATCCGCGGGCCGAGAATTCACCATACATCATGTCCGAACAAGTAGACAAAACCAATATCATCGAGGAAAACCGTACTCACGAAAAGGATACGGGCTCTAGCGAGGTGCAAATCGCTCTGCTCTCCGCCCGCATCGCTCACCTGACCGAGCACCTGAAGACCCACCGTAAGGATTTCCATTCCCGCCGGGGTCTGCTCATGATGGCCGCGAAGCGCCGTAAATTGCTGGACTACCTCAAGCGCACGGAACTCAACCGTTACCAATCAATCGTCAAGAAACTGGGTCTGCGACGCTGAGGCTACGCCCCGTTTCCTTTCCCCGATTCCCACTCTCCTCCGGCCTTTCAATCGGACCAAACTGTTCTGCTGCCCCCCTATCCCCCCCGGCAAACGCGCAAGCGTTCGTAGAGGTTTGGCTTTGTGAGAAAAAAGTAACGCAAGGTGGATAAGGAAATCACCGATTCACACGACGACTAGCAAGCTGACGATATACAAGACAATCAACCGAAGCACATAGAAGATACACATGAAGCAAAAACACAACGTAACCGCCGAGAAACTCGGCATCACCATCTCGACCGGCACGCTCGCCGGCCTCGCCAGCGGGGCTGTCACCATTTCTCTGGGAGAGACCGAAGTCTTCGTGTCGGCCACTGCAGCCGCCACGCTCCGCCCCGACCAAAACTGGTTTCCGCTCACCGTGGACTACCGCGAAAAGTTCACCGCAGCAGGCCGCTTCCCCGGTGGATACTTCAAGCGCGAAGGTCGCCCGAGCGAGAAGGAGATTCTAACCTCCCGACTCTGCGACCGTCCCCTCCGCCCGCTCTTCCCCAAGGGTTTCCTTAATGAAGTACAGATCATCGGCTACCTCCTCTCCACAGACCAGGTGAACGAGGCCGACGTCCTTATGGTCAACGGAGCCTCCGCCGCCCTCATGATTTCCGATGTACCTTGGAACGGTCCCGTCGGCTGCGTGCGTCTGGCGGAAATCGACGGCGAGTTCGTCGTCAATCCCACCAATGATCAAATGTTCGACTCTACCCTCGACCTCATCTACGTCGGCAACGAAAAAGAGATGATGATGATCGAGGGCTCCGCCGACCAAATGCCCGAAGACCGCTTCATCCAAGCCCTCGAACACGCTCACGAAGCCATTCAGGAAATCATCGCCGCCCAAAAGGAACTCGCCTCCCTCTGCGGCAAGGAAAAGAAGGAGTTCACCTTAATCAAGGCCCCCGACGAAGTGCTCGCCCTCTGCAGGGAACTCTCCGCCGAACGCATGCAGGATGCCATCTTCGCCGACTCCAAACAGGAACGCGAAGCCGCCGTCTCCGTCATCAAGGAAGAAGCCGACCAAGCCTGCCAGGAGCGCTTCGGCGAGGACTACGACGCCAACCACGTCAGAATGGCCTTCGAAGTGCTGCAGGAAGAAGTTTACCGCGAAAACATCCTCGAACGCGGCAAACGCGCAGACGGGCGCGGCCCCGCTGACCTCCGCGAGGTGACGTGCGAGACGGGTGTGCTCCCCCGCGTCCACGGCTCAGCCATCTTCACTCGCGGCGAGACCCAGTCCCTAGTTCTAACTACCCTCGGCACCAGCCGAGACGTACAGGATCTCGACGGCCTCACGGGCGGTCCAACCGCCAAGTCCTTCATCCTGCACTACAACTTCCCCCCCTTCTCCGTAGGGGAAGCGGGCCGCTTCGGCTTCACGAGCAGGCGGGAAATCGGGCACGGTGCACTCGCCGAACGCTCCGTCCTCCCCGTCATCCCCCCCGAGGACGAATTCCCCTACGCTCTCCGCATCGTCTCCGAAATCATGTCATCCAACGGCTCCACTTCCATGGCCAGTGTATGTGGAGGCTCCCTCGCGCTGATGGACGCCGGCGTGCCAATCAGCCAACACGTCGCGGGTATTTCCACTGGCCTCGTCTCCAAACCCGCCGAAGACGGCTCCATCGCCAAGCATGTCGTCCTCACCGACATCATCGGCGCCGAAGACCACTTCGGCGACATGGACTTCAAAGTCTGCGGCACTCGAGACGGCATCACTGGCTTCCAGCTCGACCTAAAG